>NZ_JBJEHY010000028.1:0-17778 GCF_051876515.1 Nocardioides sp.
GTCGAACCGCAGGTCGGTCGGGGCCAGGTAGTTCCAGGCCACCCAGGCCACGACGAAGACCGTCATCCACAGCAGGAACCGTGCGGTGCCCATGAAGCGGGCGAACTTCTCCGCGAAGATGCCGAAGCGGTCGTCGTCGTACGAGCGGCGCGGCCGCAGCGAACGGTGCTCGCGCGGCTGGTCGAGACGGTCGCGTGCCTCGCTCACTGCGCACCTCCGGCCAGACGGCGCGGGGCGTGGTCACGCCACCCCTCGGGGAGCATGTGGTCGAGGAGGTCGTCCACGGTGACGGCCCCCAGCAGCCGTCCCTCGTCGTCGACCACCGGGGCCGCGACCAGGTTGTACGTGGCCAGGTGGGCGGCGACCTCGTCGATCGAGGCGTCGGGACGCAGCGGGTCCATGGTGTCGTCCAGCGCGGCCGCGACCAGCGTCGAGGGCGGTTCGCGCAGCAGGCGCTGGATGTGCGCGACCCCGAGCAGCCGGCCCGTCGGCGTCTCCAGCGGCTGGCGGCACACGTAGACCAGCGCGGCCAGCGCCGGCGTCAGGTCGGGGTTGCGGACGTGCGCCAGCGCGTCGGCGATCGTCGCGTCGGGGGAGAGGATGACCGGCTCGGGCGTCATCATGGCGCCCGCGGTCTGCTCGGCGTACGACAGCAGGCGCCGCACGTCCTCGGCCTCGTCCGGCTCCATCGCCTCGAGGAGCGTGGCCGCGGTCTCGGGGCTCAGGTCGGCGATGAGGTCGGCGGCGTCGTCGGGCGACATCTCCTCGAGGACGTCGGCGGCACGCTCGGTGTCGAGGGCCTCCAGGATCTCGACCTGGTCCTCCTCGGGGAGTTCCTCCAGGACGTCGGCGAGCCGCTCGTCGTCCAGCGCGGCGACGACGGCGGTCCGCCGCTCGGGGGGCAGGTCGTGCAGCACCGCGGCCGCGTCGGCGGGGCGCAGGTCGGTGATCGCGGCGAGCAGGTGGGTGGCGCCCTGGGAGTCCTCGCGCCGCGTCAGGCCCTCGACGTCGCGCCACTCCACGATGTGGGTCTGGCCGCGGCGGCGGAACCCCTTGCCCGCCTCCTGCACCGCGACCCGGGACAGCACCCAGTCGCGGTTGCGCGCCTGCTCCATGGCGACGTCGAAGACGGTGCCCGTGACGTCGCTGGTGCGCAGGCTGACCCGGCGGTCGAGCATCTGGCCCACCACCAGCGTCTCGGTGGAGCGCAGCTCGAAGCGACGCATGTTGAGCAGGCCGGTGGTGTGCACCTGGCCGCCGTCGATGGCGGTCACGCGGGTCATGGGGACGAAGATGCGCCGCCGGCCGAAGACCTCGGCGACCATCCCGAGCACGCGGGGCTGGCTCGACTCCGAGCGCAGGGCCACGACGATGTCGCGCACCTTGGCCACCTGGTCGCCGCGGGGGTCGAAGACCGGGAGGCCGATCAGTCGGGCCACGAAGATGCGGGTGGGGCTGGCGCTCACGACGCAACGTTAGCGCGCCGGGTCGGGTGCCCCGGTCACCTTCACCCCGGTCCGTGCGTGCCGGGCGAGCCGTCGACGCGGTGGAACCCGGTCTGGCAGGAGGGGCCGGCGCACACCCGCAGCGTCGAGCTCAGCCGTGCGAGCCGCCGCTCCCACCCGCGGAAGCGGGGGTCGGCGGCCAGGCTGCTGATCTCGTACGGGTCGGCGCGGCGGTCGTACAGCTCGCGCTTGCGGCCCTGACCGCTCTGCGCGAACGTCCACGGCCCGACGGCGACGCCCGAGTACATCCGCGCGCTGCCGTCGAACACCTTCCAGCCCGCGATCGGGATCGCCCGGTGGGTCGCCCGCGTGCCGAACCACGGCACGACGTTGGTGCCGTCGACGCTGCCGGGTGCCTCGGCGCCGGCCAGCGCGGCGATCGTGGGGGCCCAGTCGGCGACGCTGACCGGGGTCGCCACCGAGCGGCCCGCGGGGAGGCCGGGGCCGCGCAGCACGGTCGGGACGCGGAGCATCTCGTCGAAGTGCCACAGCTTGCCCCGCATGTTGTGCTCGCCGAGGGCGAACCCGTTGTCGGAGGTGAACAGCACGTAGGTGTTGTCGAGCGTGCCCTGCTCCCGGAGCGTCTCCACCAGGGCCTCGACGGTCCGGTCCACCGACTGCAGGGCCTCGGCGCGGCGCTGGCGGGCCAGCCGCATCGAGGCGCGGGCGTCGTCGTCGACGCGCTGGCGCGACTCGGGCACGAGCGTCTTGTCGCTCGGATCCTCCTCGAACATGGCCGGTGTGCTGGGGAGGTCCAGGTCGGCGAAGTCCCCGAGGTCCTCCTCGGCCGGGACCGTCCCCGGGTTGTCCGGGTCCTGCTCGCCGCCGGCGTGGCCGGAGTGCGGGGCCACGAAGTTGAACCACATCAGCCACGGGGCGTCGTCCCGGGCGGGGTCGTCGAGGACGTCGAGGGCCTGCTCGCGCAGCAGCGTCGTGGAGTACTCCCCGGGGTGGGAGGTGACCTCGCCGTTGACGTTGAGGTCGTGGTTGAGGAAGTCGTACGTGGTCGGGTCGACCGTGGCCCGCCACTCGGTCCACCCCGGCGGGACGTACTCGGGCGCGGTCTGCTCGCCGTACCCGTTGAGGTACTTGCCGACGAAGGCGGTGTCGTAGCCCGCCTCCTGCAGCCACACCGGCAGCGTGTCGGTGTCGTCGAGGGCGGCGGCACCTCCCCGGGGGCCGTCCACCGCGGTGACGCCGTGGTTGTGGGCGTACTGCCCGGTCAGGAAGGACGCCCGGGAGGGCGCGCACAGGGGAGTGGGCGTGATCGACTCGGTGAGGGTGAGGCCCTCGGCGGCCAGCTGCGTGGAGACGTACGGCATGAGCTCGAGCTCGGCCATCGCCATGTCGTCGGTGGTCAGCACCAGGAAGTTGGGCTGCTCCTCGGGGGCGGTGAACGCGGGCCGCGCGACCTCGGTGCCGGGGAAGGCGCGCAGCTCGGCCCGCGACGGGTCGGGCACGGGCGCCTTCGTACGGGGCGCCTCGTGCGGCGCGGAGTGCCGGCGCGGCGCCTGGGGACCCGTCGTGCAGCCGGCGGCCAACGCCGCCACGCAGAGCGCGGTGAGCAGGCGGGAGGGCGTCCTCACACTCACCTCCGGGCGCACGGTCGGGCAGTGCCGGCGACGGTACCGGGTGCGTGGGTGGCGGTCGGGGACCCGAGGTCGTCGGGTGTGCCGTCGGGTGTGCCGGCGGGGGCGCCGGCAGGGGCCCGCGGGCGGCGGCCGCGGGGTCGCCGGTCTGTATGATGCCCGGCAACCACGGCACGACCCTCCGCCCTCATGGAAGTGGACTGATACTGAGATGGCCAGACCGATCCGGGTCCACCGTGTGGACGCCGACGGGGTGCGACTCCTCGCCCTCGGTGACCGACCGCTCGACCTGCGCATCGACGGTCGCCGGGTCTGGACCTTCTGGTCGTTGCGTGACACCGACCCGCGCGGCAAGGCGTCCCGCAGCCCGCTGAGGCTGGCCCCGTGGCCGCGCCAGATGCTGAAGTTCCTGGACGGCCGCGCGCGGATCCAGGTGGTGGAGTCGGCCAGCGGGACCGTCCACTTCGACGCCGACGTCTCCTTCGGCAGCGGCCAGGGTCAGATCCTCGTGCAGAACGAGGAGGGTGTGGACCTGGGCACCGACAAGACCGGCAACCTGGTCCCGACCTTCGAGGGTCGCTCCGACGAGGACATCGCCGACCTCCTCGACGCCACCGAGTCGGTGCTGGCCGCGCTGCGCTCGACCGGGATCGAGCCCTTCATCGCGTACGGCACCCTGCTCGGGGCGGTCCGCGAGGGCAAGGTCCTGGGCCACGACTCCGACGCGGACCTGGGGTACGTCTCCCGGCACACCAACCCCGTGGACGTCTCGCTGGAGTCGTACCGGATCCAGCGCACCCTGGCCGAGCAGGGCTGGGAGATCACCCGCTACAGCGGTGCCGCCTTCAAGATCTCCGTCACCGAGGGCGAGATGACCCGCGGGCTCGACGTGTTCGGCGGGTTCATGGACTCCGGCCGCCTCTACCTCATGGGCGAGATCGGCGTGGACTTCCGCGAGGAGTGGGTCTTCCCTCTCACCACGGCCACGCTGCACGGCCGCGAGATGCCGGTCCCGCACCGCGCCGACAAGCTGCTCGACGTGACGTACGGCGAGAACTGGCGCGTGCCGGACCCGGCGTTCAAGTTCACCACGCCCAGCCGCACCACCCGCGCGCTCAACGAGTGGTTCCGCGGCAACCAGCCCAACATCCGCCACTGGCAGCGCCAGGTGGCCGGCAACCGGACCCGCCCGCTGCGCGAGAAGTCGCCCCTGGCCGAGCTCGCCGCCCAGGAGGCGACCGCCCGCGGCGCCGAGGTGTTCGACGTGGGTGCCGGCCGCGGCGCCGACAGCCTCTGGCTGGCCCGGCAGGGCCTGCGGGTCACCGCGTACGACTACGTGCTCGGCTCCCTGCGCCACCTGGACGGTCCGATCGCCGAGGAGGGGCTGGACCTGCAGGTGCGCCACCTCAACCTCACCGACCGGCGCGAGGTGCTCGCGGAGGGCGCCCGGGTGGCCCGCGACCCGCGACCCCGGGTGGTCCTGGCCCGGCACCTGCTCGACGCGACCTCGTACGAGGGCCAGCAGTTCTTCGCCCGCTTCTGCTCGATGGCGCTGCGCGGCGGGTCCGGCGTGGTGCTGGCCGAGTTCAGCCCCCGCCAGGAGCTCAGCGCCCGCGGCATCGACACCGAGTGGATGGTCGGGCGCATCACCCGCAAGAACGTCGCGAAACTGTTCGAGGCCGCCGGGGCCAAGAACGTCGAGATCGAACGTGTGACCGGGCAGCGACGCCCCGTCCTCAGAGCCCGTGGAGAATGGTGACATGCAGGTGAAGAAGGTGCTGCGGCAGATTTCGCCCCAGCGGATCAGCGACCTCGAGCAGCGTGTGGCCGACCTCGAGGAGGACCTCGCGGCGGCCCGCCGGCACAACATGCGGCTGGCCGAGCTCGTGGACGTGGTCCAGGAGCTGCTCATCCCGCTCGCCTCGCGCGACGAGGAGGCGGCCGCCGAGGCGATCGAGCGGTTCCGGAAGAGCCTGTAGTGGTCGAGCGCACCTTCGTCCACATCGGCCTGCCCAAGACGGCCACCACGTACCTCCAGACCATCTTCTGGGCCAACCGTGAGCTGCTGGGCGAGCGCGGTCTGGTGATCCCCGGCGTGGAGCGCCGCGACCACCTGTGGGCATCGCGCGAGGTCCGCGAGGACCGTCACCACGCGCAGGCGCCGGCCCACCAGCGCGGGGCCTGGCAGCGGGTCCTCGACGGCCTGCACGCCTCGCCGGGCACCGGTCTGGTCAGCCACGAGTTCTTCGCCGCCGCGTCCGCGGAGCAGGCCCGGGCCATGGTCGCCCAGCTGCCCGGGGAGGTCGAGGTCGTCGTGACCGCCC
Source organism: Nocardioides sp. (assembly GCF_051876515.1). Classification (GTDB taxonomy): domain Bacteria; phylum Actinomycetota; class Actinomycetes; order Propionibacteriales; family Nocardioidaceae; genus Nocardioides. The sequence continues at coordinate 5,419 of NZ_JBJEHY010000028.1, forward strand.
GCGAGCCCCTGGGACTCTTCACCGCCTCGTGGCAGGAGAGCCTCAAGAACGGGGCCACCGCGCCCATGACCGAGTACGGACGCACCGAGTCCGACTCGTCGTTGGCGATCTGGAACTGGCGGACCCTCGACCTGCGTCTGGTCCTGGAGCGGTGGAGCCAGGCGGTGGACCCCTCGCGGATCCACGTGCTCGTGCTCGACCCCTCGGCGCCCAAGGACGACATCTGGCACCGCTTCGTCGACACGCTGGGCGTGGACGCCAGCGGGGTGGACCTGTCCACCTCGTTCGCGAACTCCTCGATGGGAGTCGCGGAGGCCGAGGCGCTGCGGCGGATCAACACGCACCTGACCGACTTCACCAAGGCGTTCGACAAGGGCGTCTACATCCGCACCTACCTGGCCGACGAGCGTCTGGTGCCCCGCAAGGGTGACCGGTTCTGGCCGGAGCCGGACCAGGTCGAGGACTGCCGACGTCGGGGCGAGGCTGCCGTGGCGCTGCTGCGCGACGGCGGGTTCCACGTCGACGGACGCCTCGAGGACCTGCTGGTCCCCGCGGAGCTGCCCGACCGCCGCTCGACCCTGTCGGTGACCGACGAGGAGGTGGCCGACGTCCTGGCCGCCCTCACCGCCACGATGCTGGGCGACGTGCGCCGCCAGCGGCGGCAGCTCGCCCGTGCGGGGCAGGCGGCGGGGCCCCGGGGCTCCGGGCTGCGCCGGGTCGCCGGCGCCCTGCGGCGGCGCCTGCGCCGCTGAGCCCGCTCAGTCCTCGGTGCTGAGGTCGCCGTCCCCGCTGGGGTCGACGTCCTCGACGACCCCGTTGCCGCGGCGCAGCACGCGCGCGGCCTTGCGGCGGGCACGGTCGGCGAAGCTGACCTTGGGGTCCGGCACGTAGAAGGCGCGCTTCTCCGCGACGAACATCTCGGCGCGGCGGGCCGTCAGGGCCTCCCTGGCACCGGGCGGGAACGGGCGCGGCCGGTGCGTGCCGGCCAGCGGGTCCACGTCGACCAGCAGGCCCAGGTCCGACAGCGTCTGGACGTCGTCGGCGACGGTGAGCTCGTAGATGCGCTCGAGGTACTCCGCGCGCACCGCGGGGTCGAGCTCGCTGTTGATCAGGTGCGTCAGGGCGCGCGCCGACGGCATCCGTGAGGGCCGGAAGCGCAGGGGGCCGGCGGTGCCCAGCGCCTCCCACTTGCGGACGAACTCACGCCCGGAGACGGCGTCGTAGTGCAGGACCGCGAGGTTCTCGCCCTTGTGCCGCGAGACGTGGTGGCGTCCTGGCGCGATGGAGGTGTGCAGCGCGAGCGCGACTCCGGAGGCGGGGCGTACGCCCACCTTGCCCATCACGTGGCCGTGGAAGTACTGCTGGTTGCTGGGGTGCTCGAGGGTGCCCAGGACCTGCAGCAGGTTGAGCTCCTCCTCGTCCAGGAGCCGCTTGAACTGGGTGGGTCGCCCCTCGGGCTCGAGCCGGCTGACGGCCTCCCAGGGCTGCAGCCACACCGTGTGGGCCTCGGCCGGTGCGGCCGCCAGCTGCTCGGCGTCGACCTGGACCACCTCGTCGCCGTCGACGTGGAAGAGCCACTCGGCCCACTCGAAGGGCTCCAGGAGCGCGCGCACCCAGTTGGCGTTGATGCGCTGGCGGACGTTGAGCCGCGCGGGGCGTCGGCCGCCCCACCAGTCGTGGCCGGTCCGGATCACGCTCACGTCGGGGTGCTCCCGGAGGAACCGGAAGACCTCCCGCTGGTCGGGCAGCGCGGGCGCGTCCAGGAAGACGAACATGTGGTCCACGCCGGAGGACAGGTTGGCCTCGACGAAGAAGCGGACGTTGTCGAGGGAGTCCTTGACGGTGGAGACCGTGAACAGCATGCGCCCGAGCCTAGTTGGAGGGCGGGCGGGGAAGGGGGCAACCTCGCCTTCGGACTCGGAGACGTGTCTCACTCCGTGCTAGCGTGCCCGGCGTGTCCGGGTCACGCCGAGCCCCCCGTCCTCGGCGTCGTGCCGCCCCCCGCGGAGTACGACGCTGGTTGCCGCGTGCGCTCGCGGTCGCGGTCGTCACCGTCCTGGTGATGAGCGGCCTGTGGCTGCTCGGGCCGGGGCGCACGACGCAGGACACCGGGATGGACGCCCTGTCCGCCGTGCCGGCCGACATCGAGGTCCCGCTGCGCAAGAAGCGCATGAGGCCCTCGCCCGCCACCGAGCCGCAGGTCGTCGCGATGCGTCTGGACGCCGCGGCGGCCAAGCAGCAGCTCCTGGAGCGCAAGGTCCGCAAGCGCAAGAAGGCGCAGCGCCTCAAGAAGCTGCGCGGCACCCCGTACAGCTTCCAGATCGGCTCCTTCAACGTCCTCGGGTCGCAGCACACCGCGCCCGGCGGGTCCCGCAAGGGGTTCCAGCCCGGCGGTGTCCGCATCGGCCGCGCCGCCTCGTACGTCCGCGCGCACGGCGTCGAGATCCTGGGCACCCAGGAGCTCCAGGCCGACCAGCTCAACTCGCTGGTCGCCAACACCGGCATGAAGGCGTACCCGGGCTACGCGTGGGGCGAGAAGGAGACCGACCACTCGATCCTCTACGACCCCGACGTCTTCGAGCTCGTCTCCGGCGAGGCGTTCCACGTGCCCCTGATGGGCCGCACCCGACCGTTCCCGGTGATCCGGCTGAGGCACAAGCTCACCACGCGCGAGCTGTACGTCATCAACACGCACCCGTCCTCGGGTGGGGGCCGGTACGCGGCCGAGCGGCAGCGCGGCCACGGCATCGTCGTCGGCCTCGTCAACAAGCTGGTCGCCACGGGGCTGCCGGTCCTGGTCACCGGTGACATGAACGACCGCGAGAACTTCTACTGCAGCGTCGTGGCGCGCACCGCCATGACGGCCTCCAACGGCGGCGGCAGCGGCTGCGCCCCACCCCCGGGGCCGATCGCGGTCGACTGGGTGGTGGGCGCCGGCGTCTCCTGGAGCAGCTACTGGCGTGACACCCGGCCGGTCGAGGACCGCACCAGCGACCACTTCTTCATCAGCGCCACCGCCAGCGTGGACTGACCCGCCGGCCCCCGGTGGTTCCGGGGCCGCGGCCCGCCCTCAGCGGCGCAGCCGGGCCTTCGCCCCGGCCACGGCGCGCTCCGCCGTACGCCGGGCCAGTGAGCCGAACGACTCGTTCTCGAGCTCCTGGAGCCGCTCGGCGACCCCGGCGGTCTCGCGCTCCCGCTCGCGCAGCGCGTGACGCCGCTCGACCTCGTGCTCGACCAGGCGGGCCACCACGGCCGGCGCCAGGGCGGCGATCTGCTCGGGGGTGACGGTGGCGACCGCGTCGGCGAGCGGGGTGGAGTCGTCGAGGAGCAGGTCCTCGAGGTCACCGTGCACGTCGTAGCCGCGTCCGCCGAGCTCCTCGACCACCTGCCGGCTGCGCTCGGCCACCCACCCGGCGGCCTCGCGGGGGAGCAGGAGCTTGGTCGCCCCGTTGACGTCGTCGAACCGACCGTCGGCGATGAGGCGACGCATGACCCGCTTGGTGACCAGGTCCTTGCGGACCTCGCCGAGCGCCTCGTTCATCTGGCGGATCAGCTCGGCCTGGGTGGCGTTGATGGACTCGTTGGAGCGGGCGACGGGGCGCAGGAAGTCGCCCTCGATCCCCAGCACCGCGCACATCCGCTCCCACAGCAGGGTGTGCGGGCTCCCGGGGCGCCCGAGGACCACGACGTGGACCCGCTCGGGGGGCAGGGAGCCGCCCCAGGCGTCCAGCAGGGACGGCAGGTGCTGGGCCCGCCAGAACGAGGGGTGCTCGTCGCGCTCGAGGGCGCTGAGGAACTCCTCGAACCGGGTGGTGCTGCCCTGCTTGACGGTCTGCTGCCAGTCGGCGGGGATCTGCCGGGCGAGGTCGCGGGCGCCGACGACGAGGTGGACCTCCTCGGCGACCTCGGAGAGGCGCTGCATGATCGGGGCGATGGCGCCGCGGCGGCCCAGGGCGTAGTGCTCGCTGCTGAGCAGGGCGTCGCCGTCCCACCGCCCGACCCGGGTGGTGAGCCGGTCCCACGCGGCTGCCGCCTGGGGCAGCATCTGCTGCACCACGTCCCGCTTGGCGGTGGCCGCGGCGGCGGCCTGGAAGTGCTCGACGCGGTCGTTGCCCGGGTACAGCAGGCCACGGGTGCGCATGTCGCCCCGGTGCTGGTGCCAGGCGGCCTGGAGGAACGACGTCCCCGTCTTGGGTGGGCCGATGTGCAGGAAGACTCGCTGAGCCATCGTGGTCCTTTCGTCAACGCGCGCCCACTCTAGACGAGCGCGGACCCGTGCCGGCCGGCCCGCGGGGGCCTTCGCCGTACGTTCACCGCGCCGTCGTCCTCTCGCCCCTCGAGCACGCGACGGGCCGGTGCTCGCCGGGCTTTGGCACCATGTGCGCCATGAGCGACGCGACCAAGACCAACCCGGGCAACTTCTTCGAGGACTTCGAGGTGGGGCAGGTGCTCGAGCACGCCACCCCCCGCACCGTCACCGAGGGCGACCGGGCGCTGTACCAGTCGCTGTACCCCTCGCGGTTCGCGCTGCCGTCCTCGGCCGAGTTCGCGGCCTCGGTGGGCCTGACCCGGCCCCCGGTGGAGGAGCTCATCGGCTTCCACGTCGCCTTCGGCAAGACCGTTCCGGACATCTCGCTCAACGCGGTGGCCAACCTCGGGTACGCCGAGTGCCGCTTCAAGCGGCCCGTGGTCCCCGGGGACACCCTGAGCACCACCTCGGAGGTCATCGGCCTCAAGGAGAACTCCAACGGTCGCTCCGGTGTCGTGTACGTCCGCTCGACCGCCACCAACCAGCGCGACGAGATCGCCATCGAGTGGGCGCGCTGGGTGATGGTGCACAAGCGCGACCACGACGCCCCGGCCCCCGAGACGGTCCTGCCCGACCTGGCCCCGGCGGTCGCGGCCGAGGACCTGATCCTGCCCGAGGGTCTGGACTTCTCCGACTACGACTTCACCGCCGCCGGCGAGCCGCACCGCTTCGACGACTACGTGGTGGGGGAGAAGATCGACCACGTCGACGGGGTCACCCTGACCGACGCCGAGCACATGATGGCCACCCGCCTGTGGCAGAACACGGCCAAGGTGCACTTCAACACCGAGGCCCGGCCCGACGGCACGCGGCTCGTCTACGGCGGGCACGTGATCAGCCTGGCCCGCGCGCTCTCCTTCAACGGGCTGGCCAACGCCCAGCTCATCGCGGCGATCAACGCCGGCTCGCACGTCGCCCCGGCGTTCGGCGGTGACACCGTGTACGCCTGGTCGGAGGTGCTCGACAAGGCCGAGATCGCCGGCAGCGACTCGGTGGGCGCGCTGCGGCTGCGCCTGGTGGCGACCAAGGGTCGCGACGAGTCGATGACGCTACGGGGCGAGGACGGCAAGTACGCCCCGGGCGTCCTGCTGGATCTCGACATCTGGGCGCTGGTGCCCCGCTGAGGCGCGTCGCCGGCCGGAGGGCCGTCGGTCCGTGGATGTCCACATAGTGGTTACTGGTGAGTAGGGTCACGGTCCCTCGCGCACCATGGCCGGCAGCCGGGACCTAGACTTGACAGGTCTGCGCCCGCGCTGGCGTACCCACACCACAGCGGCCCCCGGGCCGTACGACCGAAAGGGATGCTGAATGCCCCGCCTGTGTCAGACCGACGGCCTCACCGAGGACCAGACCGAGATCCTCAAGGCCGTACGCCAGTTCGTGGACGAGAAGATCATCCCGGTCGCCCAGGAGCTCGAGCACGCCGACGAGTACCCGACCGAGATCGTCGAGGGCCTCAAGGAGCTCGGCATCTTCGGCCTGATGATCCCCGAGGAGTACGACGGCCTCGGCGAGTCGCTGCTGACCTACGCGCTGTGCGTGGAGGAGATCGCCCGCGGCTGGATGAGCGTCTCCGGCGTCATCAACACCCACTTCATCGTGGCGTACATGCTGATGAAGCACGGCACCGAGGAGCAGAAGCGGAAGTACCTGCCCCGCATGGCCACCGGTGAGGTGCGCGGTGCGTTCTCGATGTCCGAGCCCGGTCTCGGCTCCGACGTCTCGGCCGTGTCGACCAAGGCCACCAAGCAGGCGGACGGCACGTACTCGATCACCGGCCAGAAGATGTGGCTGACCAATGGCGGCTCCTCCACGCTGGTCGCGGTGCTCACCAAGACCGACGAGGGCGCCTCCTCGGTCTACAAGAACATGACGACCTTCCTGGTCGAGAAGACCCCCGGCTTCGGCGAGACCGCCCAGGGCGTCACCGTCCCGGGCAAGATCGACAAGATGGGCTACAAGGGCATCGACACCACGGAGATGATCTTCGAGGGTCACGTCATCGCCGCCGACCAGATCCTCGGCGGCGAGCCGGGCAAGGGCTTCTTCCAGATGATGGACGGCGTCGAGGTGGGGCGCGTCAACGTGGCGGCCCGCGCGTGCGGTCTGGCCTGGCGCGGCTTCGAGCTGGGCGTCGACTACGCCCAGCGTCGCGAGACCTTCGGCAAGCCCATCGCCGACCACCAGGCGGTGCTCTTCCGCCTGGCCGAGATGGCGACCAAGGTCGAGACCGCCCACACCATGATGGTGCGTGCGGCCCGCAAGAAGGACTCCGGCGAGCGGATGGACGTCGAGGCCGGCATGGCCAAGATGCTCGCCTCCGAGTACGCCAACGAGGTCGTAGAGGACTCCTTCCGCATCCACGGCGGCTACGGCTACTCCAAGGAGTACGAGATCGAGCGCATCATGCGTGAGGTCAAGTTCATGCTGATCGGCGAGGGCACCTCCGACATCCAGAAGATGATCATCGGCCGCTCGCTGCTCAAGGACTACGCCATCAAGGGCTGAGTCCGTCCGGGGGTGACCCCACCAGTTCGTCCGCCACGCGGGCGGTGCCGCACGTCGGCGCCGCCCGTGTGGCCGTTCCCGGGGCGGTGCGTCACGGGCCGTTCGGCCCTGTCGGTCCCGTGCGCCGGCGCGACAGACTCGGGGCATGGCCAAGATCTTCCAGCTCGAGTACCCCCAGTCCCTCGGCGTCTTCGACGAGTATGCGGACGCCCAACGCGCCGTCGACCTGCTGGCCGACCACGACTTCCCCGTCAACGAGGTGCTGATCGTCGGCACGGACCTCAAGCAGGTCGAGCGCGTCACCGGCCGGCTCTCCTGGGGGACCGTGCTGCTCAGCGGGGCTGCCGGCGGTGCCTGGATGGGTCTGCTCGTGGGTCTGCTGCTCGGCCTCTTCGTCCCCCGCGGGGACTGGCTGTCGATGGTGGTCGCCGCGGTCGGCTTCGGTGCCGTGTGGGGCGCGGTGTTCTCCGCGGTGCGCTACGCGGCGACCAAGGGCGAGCGTGACTTCGCCAGCATCAAGGCGGTCCTGCCGAGCCGGTACGAGGTGCTCGTCGAGCACAAGCACCTCGCCCGCGGTCAGGAGCTGCTGAGCGGTTCGCGGTCCACCGAGCTCTGAGCGTCGCCAGCGCCGGGCGCCGGTGCGAACGAGCGGGCCAGGCCCAGCAGGCCCAGGACCAGCACGGCGGGTACGGCGAAGCCCCAGCGCAGGTCGGCGCCACCGACGAGCCCGGTCATCACGGCACCGAGCAGCGCGCCGGCGTAGTTGAACAGGTTGAAGCGCGCGATCACGCCGTCCACGCGCAGGCGCGCGGCCTCGGGGTCGGAGCCCCCGCCGGCCAGGACGGCCGCGGCCGAGAAGCTCAGGGGAGCGACGACGGCGAGCCCGGCGCCGGCCAGGCCGAATCCCACCAGGGCCGCCCACCAGCCGGGGGCGGCGACCACGAGACCGAGGCCGAGGGCCCCGACCACGGCGCCGGTCCGCAGCACGGGGACGACGCCGAACCGGGCCACCAGGCTGTCGCCGGCCAGGCGGACCAGGCCGCTGGCCACCAGGTAGACGAAGACGGCTGCGGCCGCGGTGCTGGCAGAGGTGCCGAAGACCTCGTGGGCGTAGGTGGCGCCCCAGGTCTGCGTGGCGATGTCGACCATGTAGAACAGCGCCATCGCGAGACCCACCAGGACGATGGGGCGCCACGGGACCGACGAGCCGGGGTCGGGGGTGAGGTCGGTGCGTCCCGGCAGGTACGGGGCGAACGCCACCAGCAGGGGCAAGGCGGCCACCACGGCCGGAGCCCAGTCGGGCAGTCCGCCCGAGACCAGCGCGACGGCGGCCGCGAAGACGCCGCCGAGGGTCCACGCCCCGTGGAAGCTGGGCAGGATCGGACGCTGGTACCGGTGCTCGAGGGCGACCGCCTGCATGTTGGTCGAGGCGTCCACCAGGCCCAGGCCCAGGCCGTACAGGACCATGCCGGGCACGCCCAGCCACAGGCTCGGGGCAGTGACCACGACGGGGACGGCGACGGCGATGATCACGAAGCCGATCCGCAGGGTCAGCGCGCTGCTGGCACGCGCCGCGGTGAACTCGGCGAGCACGGAGCCCACGCCCGAGACGAGCACCATCATGAGCAGGATCATCGACAGGCCGGTCGTGCCGACGTCCCAGTTCTCCGCCACCACGGGAAGACGCGTGGTCAGGGTGATGAAGACGAAGGCCTGGGTTGCGAAGGCGAGCGCGATGGCGGCTCGGTACTGGGTCAGCGACACTGGCACATGATGGCCCCGGTCCCGCGAAGCGGGGTCGCGACACTCCGATCGTGTGCGCCCGACCCGCACTAGGCTGGAGTCATGGCGCGTGCGGGGGACAACGGGGTGTTCGACCGTCACTTCTTCTACGAGGTGTTCCCCGACGTGGAGCCGGCCTTCGGCGACGCGCTGGACGCCCCCTCGGCGGCCCGCGGGCCGGAGGTCCTGCTGCAGGTCGTCGAGGAGCTGGGGCTCGCCCCCGACAGCCGGGCGGTCGACGTGGGCTGCGGCACTGGTGAGCACGCGTTCGCGCTGGCGACCCTGTACGGCTTCCGCGTCCTGGGTCTCGACCCGGTCCAGCGCCACCTCGACCTGGCCAGGGCCGCGCGGCGCGAGCAGGCTGACCCGATCGCGACCAGGGTCGCCTTCGAGCGGGGGAGCGCGGCGCACCTCCCGGTCCACGACGCCGGCACGGACCTGGTCTGGTGCCACGACGTGCTGCCGCACGTCGACGACGTGGGTGCCGCACTGCGTGAGTTCGCGCGAGTGCTGCGCCCGGGCGGGTACGTGGTCGCCCACCAGGTCCTCGCCGCGCCCTCGTTCTCGGGTGCGGACGCCGAGTGGCTCCTGGCGCAGCGCGGCATGGTGCCCGGCTCGGTGGACCCGCGGCGGCACGAGGAGGCGATCGCGGCCAGCGGGCTGGAGGTCATCGACTCCATCGACCTGGGCAGTGAGTGGGGCGAACGCGCGGAGCGCGCCGACGGCGCCGTGTCCCGCGCGATGCTGCGGGTGGCCCGGATGAGGCGTGAGCCCGACCAGTGGCGGACGAGGTTCGGGGCCCAGGCGTTCGACGCCATGCTGGCCACCTCGATGTGGCAGGTGCACCGCCTCCTGGGGGACCTGCCGGGTCGCCTCGACGTCCTGGTGCGCCCGCGCTGACGCCGGAGGAATTGCGGTCGACTCCCGCGGTGCTGGGTGGCATGGTGGAGGTTCCCGACACACCAGGAGGTCACCCATGGCTGATTCCGGCAACGAGGACCTCAAGGCCAAGATGCGTGAGGCCTTGGACCGCAAGCAGGCGCACAACCACCCAGACGACCACGTGGACGGCTCCGGGAAGGCCCGCGGGCCCGAGGTGGCCGGAGGTGCGGCACCACAGATGCACCGCCGCAAGGCGGGCGGGGGCGGAGTCTGAGGGGCGGCCCCTCGGCCGGTGACGGCCGGGGGGCGCACGGTCTCGGGAGGTGGGTGTGGCGGGTCGGGTGGTGCTCCACGTCGGCACGATGAAGTCCGGCACGACCTTCCTACAGTCGCGGCTGTTCGCCCACCGTGACCACCTTCTGGAGTCGGGCGTCACGGTCCCGGCTCCTGACTGGCGTCACATGGTCGGCGCGGTCAACGACGTCCTGCGCACGACCTCGGGCCGGTTCGCGTGGACGGAGCTCGTCGAGGCGGTCCGCGCGCACCCGGGGACGTCGGTCGTCTCGATGGAGTACCTCGGACCGGCCGGACCCCGGTCCCGCCAGCGGATCCTCGACTCCCTCGAGGGGCTCGACCTCACGGTGGTGGTCACTGCCCGCGACCTCAACCGCCAGATCCCGGCGATGTGGCAGGAGCGGCTCCAGAACGGTGGCACCGCGCCGTTGGCCGCCTACGCCGACGCCGTACGTGCGACCCGCCGCTCGGCCCCGACCGACGGCGCGGAGCACCCGTACGCCGAGCTGGGGCGCGCCTTCTGGCGGCACCAGGCCCTCGACCGGGTGGTCCGCCGCTGGGCCGAGGCGGTAGGCCCCGACCGGGTGGTCCTGGTGACCGTGCCTCCGCCCGGGGCGTCCACGGAGCTGCTGTGGGAGCGCTTCGCGTCCGTCCTCGGCGTGCCTGCCGGCGGGCTGGGTGACCTCGGCGCCGACCACGCCAACGCCTCCCTGGGGGCCGCCTCGGCCGCGGTGCTGCTCCGGGTCAACGAGCTGCTCGAGGCGCAGGGAATGGGCTACCCGGTCGGGCAGAGGTTGCGCAAGCAGGTGCTGGCCAAGATGCTCCTGGCCGGACACCGCGCCGCCGAGCCGAGGATCGGTCACCCGGTGCCCGGGTGGGTGCAGCGCACCTCCGAACGCATGGTCCGTCGTACGGCCGGGTCCAGCGTCCGCGTGGTCGGGGACCTGCAGGACCTGCGCCCGGTGGCCGTCCCGGGGACCGACCCGGCCGAGGTGGCGGGGGAGCTGGTGGCGGACGCGGCGACGACCGCGCTGGCGGACCTGGTCGCGCACGAGGTCCGCGCGAACGCGGCCCACGAGGCTGGGACCCGGCCCACGACACGGGATTCGTCCACGGGGGATGTCGTTGGCACGCGGGAGCAGCAGTGAGAACCTGCTGATGTGAGCCAGCAACCCACCGCGCTGGAGCAGCGCACCTTCTTCGGCCAGCCGCGCGTGCTGGCCAACCTGTTCGGCGTCGAGATGTGGGAGCGGTTCAGCTTCTACGGGATGCAGGGCATCCTCGTCATCTACCTCTACTACTCGGCCGCCGACGGCGGGCTGGGCATGGACGAGGCGACCGCGACCGGCATCGTCGGTGCGTACGGCGGTGCCGTGTACCTGTCGACCATCCTGTTCGCGTGGATCGCCGACCGGCTGATCGGTGCCGAGCGCACGCTCTACTACGCGGCGTGGCTGGTCATGGTGGGCCACATCGCCCTGGCCGTGCTCCCGGGCTTCCTGGGCGTCGGGGTGGGCCTGGTTCTCATTGCGCTGGGCAGCGGTGGCGTCAAGGCCAACGCGACCAGCCTCGTGGGCAGCCTGTACGAGGAGGGCGACGAGCGCCGCGACGCCGGCTTCTCGCTGTTCTACATGGGCATCAACCTGGGCGCGCTGGTCGGCCCGCTGCTGACCGGTCTGCTGCAGAAGGAGTGGGGATTCCACTTCGGCTTCGCGCTGGCGGCCTTCGGCATGGCGGCCGGGATCCTGCAGTACGCGGTCGGCCGCAAGAACCTCCCCGAGTCCACCCACCACGTGGTGAACCCGCTGCCGGCCGGCGGTCTGACCCGCTACCTCGTCGGCGGGGCCGTCGCGCTCGTGGTCGTCGTCGCGCTGGTCCTGACGAAGGTCGTGACCGCGGACAACCTGGCGAACGTCGTGGTCCTGCTCAGCGCCACCCTGGCCGTCATCCTCTTCGTCATCATCCTGTCCAGCTCGCGGATCACCGCGGTGGAGCGCAAGCGGGTCTGGGCGATGGTCCCGATGTTCATCGCCTCGGCCGTCTTCTGGAGCCTCTACCAGCAGCAGTTCACCGTGCTGACGGTCTTCGCCGACAAGCGTCTGGACCGCAACCTGTTCGGCTGGGAGATGCCGGTCAGCTGGGTGCAGTCCATCAACCCGGTCTTCATCATCATCTTCGCCGGCGTGTTCGCCGCCCTGTGGACCGCTTGGGGTGAGCGTCAGCCCGCCGCCCCGGTGAAGTTCGCGCTGGGCACCATCGGGGTCGGGCTGGCGTTCTGGCTCTTCCTGCTGATGCCCGAGGGGACGAACACCGCGCCGCTGTGGCTGCTGGTGATCATCCTGTTCGTCTTCACCATCGCCGAGCTGCTGCTCTCGCCGGTCGGCCTGTCCCTGGCGACCAAGCTGGCCCCGCAGCAGTTCACCACCCAGATGGTGGCCCTGTTCTTCCTCTCCGTGGCCCTGGGCACGGCGATGTCGGGCACGCTGGCGCGCTTCTACGACGAGACCAACGAGCAGCCGTTCTTCCTGTGGGTCGGCGCGGCCTCGATCGTGGTCGGCGTGCTGATGCTGTTCGCCGCCAAGCCC
>NZ_JBJEHY010000029.1:0-17655 GCF_051876515.1 Nocardioides sp.
CGCTGTACGACGTGCCGGAGATCGCCAGCGTCGTGTTGACGCAGGTCGACGACGACGAGGAGTAGTTGTTGCACGCAGCGGCCGCCTGGGCGGCCGGGGCCGAGACGGCGAGGCCTGCCACGACCAGCGCGGCCGATCCGAGAAGTGCGGCGATTCTTGAGCGCATTGAGTGTGTGCCCTTCTGGTCATCCCCCGCGCGCCGAGCGACTCCCGGCGCCTCTCCGGAAGTGAGCGATCAGTCACCTCGGCCCAGAAGTACCAAGTACTATACGTTATATGATCGAGACTTGGCGTGACCCGGCCGCGAGCCCGGTCACCGGACGAGCCGTACCGGACCCGTCATCGCCAGCTTCTCCGGGTTGCGGACCACGTACAGCTCCGTCACCACGCCCCCCTCGACCCGCGCCGTCGCGATCGCGTCCAGCCGCCCACCGACGTGGAGCGCCAGTCCCGGCGACCCGTTCACGTCGACCGGCACGGTGGTGACGTCGGCCGGCATGACCCCGGCCAGGAAGCGCAGCACCTTCTCCACCCCGAAGATCGGCCGCAGCGCCGCCTGGACGTGACCACCGCCGTCGGTGTGCAGCACCACGTCCGGCGCCAGCACGTCGAGCAGCTCCTGCAGGTCGCCGCCCGCCACCGCCGCCCGGAAGCGCGCCACGACCGCGGCCCCCTGCTCCCGCGTCACCTCGGCCCGGGGGCGGCGCGCCTCCACGTGGGCCCTGGCCCGCCGGGCGATCTGGCGCACGTTGTCGGGCGTACGGTCCACCGCCGCCGCGATCTCCTCGTACGGCACGTCGAAGACCTCACGCAGCACGAACACCGCCCGCTCGACCTCGCCGAGCGTCTCCAGCACCAGCAGCATCGCGGTGGAGACGCTGTCGGCCAGCGCCACGTCGTCGGCGACGTCGGGCACCGTCAGGACGGGCTCGGGCAGCCACGGGCCGACGTACTCCTCGCGGCGCCGGGACAGGGTGCGCAGGCGGTTCAGCGACAGGCGCGTGACCACCCGCACCAGGTACGCGCGCGGGTCGCGCACCTCCGTCCCGACGCCCTGCCAGCGCAGCCACGCCTCCTGCACCACGTCCTCGGCGTCGGCCGCCGAGCCGAGCATCTCGTAGGCCACGGTGAACAGCAGTCCACGGTGCTCCTGAAACTCCTCCCCACTGGCCTCGGCCGGGATCACGGCGCCTCCAGCGGCAGCTCGCACACGTCGCTGAACCCCTGGCTGGCCAGACCGGCGGCGTGGTTGAACCGCGAGCGCTCGTTCTCCACGGCAACCATCATCGTCAGCTCCACGACCGCGGCCTCCCCGAGCTGACGCCGCAGCGAGGCGACCTGCTCCTCCTCGACGTGCGGCGGGGTCGAGGTCATCGCCTCCGCGTACGCCATCACCTCGCGCTCGAGGTCGGAGAAGACCTCCGAGGTACGCCAGCGCGGCACCTCGCGCACCTTCGACTCGTCGAGCCCCTCGGTGTGCGCCACGTAGTAGCCGAAGTCGAGGCACCAGCTGCAGCCGATCTGCGCGGCCGTGGCCATCACCGCGAAGGTCTTGAGGTGCGGGTCGAGCTCCTTGAAGCGGGCGACCCGGGACTCGAACGCCAGGGTGGCGCGCAGGACGGGCTGGTGGTGCCAGAACACCGCCAGGTTGTCGGGGACGCGGCCGTACAGGCGTCGCGACACCCGTTGCGCGAGCCGGGCGAACGGGCCGTCCATCGGGGCGGGCGGGATGTGGAACGTGCTGGGCATGACTCCTCCTCGTGGTCTTTCAGATGAAGACACCGCCCGGGTCCCGTCCGTGACACCCCGGCGGCTCAGCCGATCAGCTCCTCCGAACGCAGCGCCTCCGCAGGCACCCCGAACGCGTCGACGAGGTCGCCGGCCAGCGGACGGATCCTGCGCAGCAGGCCGCTGATCTCCCGGCTGATCGCCTTGGACCGCTGGCTCGACAGACGCCCGTGCTCCATGAACCAGGCCCGGTCCGCCTCGATCCGCCCCAGCGCGTGCAGGTCGACCAGCAGCCCCAGGGCCGACTTGAGGTCACCGTCCTCCAGGGCTCGGACCTTGTCGACGAAGGCCTCCAGCACGAGGCGCTCGACGTGGGCGCGGGCGGTGGCGATCACGTGGTCCTGCACCCGCGAGAAGACGGCCCCGGGGTCCTCGCCGTCGTCCATCCCTCGCTTGAGGCGACGGGCGACGCCGGCCAGCAAGTGCTCCTCACGGAAGCGCAGCATCGCGAGCTGGTAGTTGGTGTCGAGCAGCCCCGCCTCGGCGTCCCACTCGTCCCCACCGGGCAGCAGGTCGCGGATCGACTGGAACAGCTTGTGCACCGCCGTCCGCTCCACCACGGTGTCGACGGCGGTGGCCGCCACGAACCTCACCAGCCCGAACTGGTCCATCTCCTCGAAGGCACCCGAGTAGTCGGTGAGCAGCCCCTTGGCGACCAGCTGGAGCAGTACGTGGTTGTCGCCCTCGAAGGTCGCGAACACGTCCGTGTCGGCCTTGAGCGCGGCGAACCGGTTGACGCTGAGGTACCCGGCCCCGCCGCACGCCTCCCGGCACTCCTGGATGGTCCGGGTGGCGTGCCACGTGCCGAGCGCCTTCGTACCGGCGGCGCGGGACTCCAGGAGCCGCCGCCCCGCCTCGGCCTCCTCGCCGGTCGCCGAGAAGACCTCGTGCAGCTGCTCGGCGACGACCTCCTGCGCGAAGTGCAGCGCGTAGGTGTCGGCCAGCAGGGGCAGCAGCCGGCGCTGGTGCATGCCGTAGTCGAGGAGCAGCTCCTCCCCCGCCCCGTCGCCGGCCTCGAACTGGCGCCGTCGCAGGGCGTACCGGACGGCGATGGTGAGCGCGACCTTGGCGGCGTTGATGCCGGCCCCACCGACACTCACCCTGCCCTGCACGAGGGTGCCGAGCATGGTGAAGAAGCGCTTGTTGCGGCTCTCGATCGGCGAGGAGTAGACGCCGTCCTCGTCGACGTCGGCGAACCGGTTGAGCAAGGCGGTGCGCGGGACCCGGACGCCATCGAACCACAGGCGGCCGTTGTCGACGCCCGGCAGCCCCATCTTGGCGCCGCAGTCACCGATCCGTACGCCGGGTGCGGGCTGGCCGTCCACGCGGATCGGCACCACGAAGGCGTGCACCCCGTGCTGCTCGCCGGCCACCTCGAGCTGGGCGAAGACGACCGCCGCCTCGCCGTGCGCGGCAGCGTTGCCGATGTAGTCCTTGCGGGCGAAGTCGTCGGGAGTGGTGAGGACGAACTCGGCGGTCGCGGGGTCGTACACGGCGGTGGTGGCCAGGTCCGCCACGTTGGAGCCGTGGCCCGTCTCGGTCATCGCGAAGCAGCCGAGCAGGCGGCCGGCGACCACGTCGGCGAGGTACGCGTCGTGGTGGCGCTGCGTGCCCAGCTGCAGGATCGCGCCACCGAAGAGGCCGAACTGCACGCCGACCTTGACCAGGACCGACAGGTCCCCGAACGCCGAGGTCTCGAAGGCGGCGATGGAGGCGCCGATGTCACCTCCGCCGCCGTACTGCTCGGGGAAGCCGTGGCCGACCTGGGGCGTGGCAGCCAGCGCCAGCACCGTCTCCTTGACCCGCTCCCGGAACTCGGTGCGGTCCATCGTCTCGGCGTCGCGCAGCACCCCCGCGTGGGCCGCCACGTTGCGTCGTGCCTCCTCGCGCACGGCCGCGTGACGGCCGTCGAGGAGCGCCAGGAGGGCGGCGACGTCGACGACCGGCGTGGCGTCGGCGGGGCGGTCGGTGGCCTCGGTGGCCTCTGTGGCCTCGGTGGAGGTGCTCATGGCTCCACCCTGCCAGCCTGCCCGTGACCGGGCCACGGGCGTCCGGGGCGTCGACCGCCGTTCGGCCGCCGTCGGCCGCCGTCGGTCAGGGGCGGGCGTAGAAGTCCGGCGTGCGCCAGTAGTACATCGACTCCTGGGTCACCGGGCGGCCCGTGCGCGGGGCGTGGATGATCTGGCCGTTGCCGATGTACAGGGCGACGTGGAAGATGCTCGAGGAGCTGGAGGTGTTGCCCCAGAAGACCAGGTCACCGGGTCGCAGCGAGGACGAGCGGATTGGCGTCGACTGCTGGTACTGGGCCACCGAGTAGTGCGGCAGCGACTTGCCGCCCGCGGCCCACGCCTTGGAGGTCAGCCCGGAGCAGTCCCACGAGCTGGGCCCGGCGGCTCCCCACAGGTACGGCTCACCCAGCTGCGCCTTGGCGAAGGCGATGACCTTGTCGACCGCGCTGGTCGGGTTGGGGTCGGGCGTGGGGTCCGGGTCCGGGGTGGGGGTGCTGGTCGGCGTGCTCGTGGGGGTGGAGGTGGGGGTGCTCGTCGGGGTGCTCGTCGGCGTGCTCGTCGGCGTCGAGGTCGGGGTGCTGGTCGGCGTCGGGTCGTCGCTCCCGCCGTCCTCGTCGCCGTCGCTCGCCTCCTCGGCCGCGTCGCGCGCCTCCTCCTCGAGGGCCTCCTGGCGCTCGCGGGCGAGCTTGACGCTGATCCCCTCGAGCTCGGCGAGCTCGGCGATCAGGGTGTCGCGGGTGGAGGCGATCTCGGTGCTGCGGCTCGCGGCCGCGCTCTGCGCCTGCTCGGCGGCCGAACGGGCGGTCTCCGCCGCCGTCTCGAGCCGCTCGGCCTCGGCGAGCGCGTCGCTGGCCTGGGTGCGGGTCACCTTGGCGACCGTGGAGGCCGCCTCGAAGTCGTTGTACCGGCCGTTGATGGCGCTGGTGGCCTGCTCCATGGTGGCGGCGTTCTCGACGACGGCCTCCAGACCGTCGCTGCCCATCACGGCGGAGAGCCCCTGGATGTCGGGGGCGACCTCGTAGCTGCGGGCCACCGCGGAGGCGTACGCGTCGCGCTGGCGGGCCTGGTCGGCCTCGGCCTCGGCGGCAGCCGTACGGGCGCGGTCGGCGGCGTCGCGGGCCTCGTCGGCGCGCCAGCGGGCGCCGTTGTACTCCTCCGCAGCCTGCTGGGCGGCGACCTGGGCGTTCTCGAGGTCGAGGTTGGCGCGGATCAGGTCGGCCCGGACCGCGGCGACGTCGCGCGACTTGTCGGCGACGGCGCCCTCGGCCGCGGCGACGTCCTCCTCGCTGGGGTACGTCTCGTCGGCGGCGGCCACGGTGGTGGTGACCAGGGTGCCCACCAGCAGGAGGGCGGCGCCCCAGGCGACGACGGGCCGCAGATCGGTCCGGTTCTGCCTTGTGCGCACGACGGTTCCCTTCGGCTGGCGGACGGGCCCATCGCAGTGGCCCCGGGCGGCACATTAGTGCTCAATCGCCCCACAAGAGAACACTATTCTCAGATTTCTCACAAATCAACGGCGTGTCGACTTGACGAACTACATTCTTGTTATTCGGAATGACACGCTTGTCATTCGCTGCCGGCGAACACTCGTGCAGGTGTCCCGGGCGCCGTGGCGGTGGTCCGGCGTCGTACGAATCCGCCTCGCCGGCCCCTGCGTCATACGAATCCGCCACCCCGGCTCCTGCGTCATACGCCCGTACTCCCGGGCGCCCTTGCGTCATACGGATCCGCACCTATACGTACGGGTTCGCATGACGCGGCGGCCCTCCGGAGTCACTTCGTATGACGCACAGCCGGACGGGAGTCACTCCGCATGACAGAGCGGCGCCCGGAGACGATTCGTACGACGCAGCCTCCACCAGGCAGCCGACCACCCGCGCCACCACCTGGGGGGAGCACCAACCGACGACGCCCCGCCTCCCAGCAGGGAGACGGGGCGCGCGGTCGTACGAGGGTCGCTGCGGCTCAGCTGGCCGCGGCCCGCTCGGCGCGGTCGCGGGAGCGGTGGTACTTCTCCACCAGCGGGTCGACCGGGTCCTCGTCGGGCCACTGGTTGGCCGGGATCGCCACGGGCTTGTCCGTACGACGCCGGTCGAAGGTGAAGCCCGCCAGCAGACCGCCGACGTAGAACGAGAACAGGGTGATGGTGGCGCCGCCGAGGTCGTCGGCGACGTAGTGCCAGCCGAAGTAGAGGGTCGCGATGACGGTGAGGCCGAAGTTGGTCCACAGCACCCAGTGGATCCAGCGCGACTTCACCGTGTACTGCGCCATCAGCGCCCACAGCAGGGTGATCGCGGTGTGCAGGCTGGCGAAGCCGCCGATCGACTGCATCGACTCCTCCACGCCCTTGCGCAGCAGGTTCTCGCGCCCGTAGAAGAGGCTGTCCATCAGGTCGCTGGCCCCTGTTGTCGGGAGGTCCGCGTACAGGTAGGAGTAGGAGAAGCCCGGGCCCAGCGTGGGCAGCGCGTAGTACGCGAAGGTGCCGATGCCCCAGGTCAGGCAGGTCGCGATCGCGAACCAGTACCCGATGCGGATGTTGCGCGCCCAGACCAGCCAGACCGCCACCGAGATCGCCACGAACGGCAGGTACGCGAGGTAGACGAACGACAGGAAGTGCGCCTGCCAGCCCGTCCCCACGATCGCGTGGATCACGGTGCCGGGCTCGTTGCCGAAGAACAGCGCCCGGTCGACCAGGTGCAGCTCGCGGTCGAACTTCCGCTCACCCAGCAGCAGCGGCAGGTTGGACTTGATGTTCCGGTAGCAGACGTAGGTGACGTAGAACGACATCACGCCGACCGCGACGAGGAGCACCCGCTCCTTGGTCCAGTGCTCACGCACCCGGGCCTTGAACACCGCCGGCATCGCCGTCGGCTTGAACCGCGACTTCCACAGGGTGCGCGGCAGCAGGTCGGCCAGCATGGCGGCGGCCGCCAGCAGGGGCAGCCGGACCACGGCCGGCCCGAGGAACCCCTCGGGGTCGCTCAGTGGACGGTCCAGGTACGCAGCGGACGCCACGGCGACGACGCCCATGAACGCCGCGATGGCGATGAGGGCAATGAGAGGACGGCGGTACACAGGCACTGATTCTAGGGATCTGCCGCAAGAGGGCCACCTCACACCGCGACCTCCCGCGCCCCGGTGTCACGCGGATCACTCAGCCTCCCGCGAAGGCCACCCGCTCGGGATCGACGCGCAGTGCCACCCGCTCGCCCGGCCCGACGTGGTCGCCCAGGGAGGTGACGGCGTCGAGGTCGCCGAGACCGTCGACGCGTACGAGCAGGCGTACCTGCTCCGGCGTCGCCCGCGCCTGCAGCACCTCACCAGCCAGCAGTCCGGGTCCCGTCTGCGTCCCCTGGACCCGCACCAGCGCCGAACGACGCAGCGCCAGCAACGCTCCCTCGGGGGCTCCGCGGCGCTCCAGCTCCGGGCTCGCCGCGCGTACGACGGCGGCACGCTCGGCGTCGAGCACCGTCGAGTAGCCCAGGAACAGAGCCGTCCACCCGTCGTGCGGGTGCTGCCAGACCTCGTCGAGCGGCCCGGTCTGCACGACCCGGCCCTCGCGCATGACCGCCATCCGGTCGGCCACCGAGAACGCCTCCTCGTGGTCGTGGGTGACCATCAGCGCCGTCGTCCCCGACGCCGCCAGGATGGCGCGCAGGTCGACGGCCAGCCGCTCGCGCAACGAGGCGTCCAGTGCCGAGAGCGGCTCGTCGAGGAGCAGCACCCGGGGGTCGGTGGCCAGCGCCCGGGCCAGCGCGACCCGCTGCCGCTCGCCGCCGGACAGGGTGGCGGGCAGGCGGTCGTCGTACCCACCGAGGCCGACGAGCTCGAGCAGCTCGGCCACCCGCGCGGCCACCTCGCGGGCCGGGCGGCGGCGCAGCCGCAACGCGTACGCCACGTTGCGCGCCACGCTCAGGTGGTTGAAGAGCTGGCCGTCCTGGAACATCAGCGCGAACCCGCGGCGGTGCGTGGGCAGCCGGTCGACCCGCTCGCCGGCGTACCGGATCTCGCCGGAGGTCAGCGGCTCGAGCCCGGCGACCGCGCGCAGCAGCGTCGACTTGCCGCAGCCCGACGGGCCGAGCACCGCCAGCACCTCGCCGCGCGGCAGGTCGAGGCTCACGTCGTCGAGCGCCAGGTGGGCGTCGTAGCGGACCGAGACCCCCTCGACCGACAGACCGTCGTACGTCTCCATCCTCACCACACTCCCAGGGACGGCACGCGCAGACGCTCCACCGCCACCATCACGGCCGCCGTGGTGACGGCCAGGACCACTGACGCAGCGAGCGCCATCCCGTAGTTGTGCGTCCCCGGGTGCCCCAGCAGCCGGAAGATGACCACCGGCAGGGTGGGGGCGTCGTCGCGCACCAGGAACGCGGTCGCCCCGAACTCCCCCAGCGAGGCCGCGAAGGCGAACCCCGAGGCCGCCAGCAGCGGACGCCACAGCGCCGGCAGGTCGACCGTGAGCACGGTCCGCCACGGCGCCGCCCCCAGCGAGGCGGCCGCCTGACGCTGCCGGTCGTCGACCCCCGACAGCACCGGCGTCAGCGTCCGTACGACCAGCGGCAGCGCGACCAGCGCCTGCGCCACCGGCACCAGCAGGGGGCTGTTGCGCAGGTCGAGGGGTGGGGTGTCGAGGGTGATGAGGAACCCGAAGCCGAGCGTGACTGCCGAGACACCGAGCGGCAGCATGAAGAAGCCGTCCAGCAGTCCGCGCAGGCGACGCTCCGGCGCGGAGTGCGAGCGGCGGGAGACGACGACGGCCACCAGCAGCCCGAGGGCCACCGCCATCCAGGTGGCGTCCACGGCGATCCGCAGGCTGCTGGCCAGGGCGGTGGTCACGGGCACCAGCAGGGCCTGGTCCTGGGCGCTGTCGCCGGTGCCGGCCAGCGCGCGGTAGTTGTCGAGGCTCCATTCGCCGTCGACGCGCAGCGAGCCCTCGACGAGGGTGACCAGCGGGGCCATCAGTGCCACCAGCAGCAGGCCGGTGCCGAGCACCACCGGCACGTCGCGGCGGGTGGGTCGCCGCGGGCTTGCCACCACCCGCGCGACCGTGGGGTCGGCAGTCACCCGGAGCCGGGCCGCCAGGGCGAGCAGGGCGACCACGACGACGAGCTGCAGCACCGACAGCGCCGCGGCGGCCCGCAGGTCGAACACGGTGGTGGTCAGCAGGTAGATCTCGGTCTCCACCGTCGCGTACCGCAGCCCGCCGAGGGTGAGGACCACCCCGAACGCGGTGGCGCAGAAGAGGAAGACGACGCTGGCCGCGCCGACGACGGCGGGGCGCAGCGCGGGCCAGGTGACCGTACGCAGCACCTGCCAGCCGTTGGCACCCAGCGCGGCGGCCGCCTCGCCGGGGCGCGGGTCGAGCGACTCCCACGCGGCGCCGACCATCCGGATCACGACCGAGATGTTGAAGAAGGCGAGGCCGGCGACAACCGCGACGGCGCTCTGGTCGAGACCGAGGAAACCGAGCCAGCCGCCATCACCGAGCAGGTGCCGGAAGGCGACGCCGACCACGACCGTGGGCAGCACGAACGGGACCAGCAGCAGGCCCCGCACCAGCCGACGTCCGGGCAGGTCGAGGCGGTGCAGGGCGTACGCCGCGGGGAGGCCGAGGAGCACCGAGACGAGGGTGGCCGTACCGGCTGACCAGACGGTGAACCAGGCGACCCGGTGCACCCGGGGACGGGCCAGCACCTCGGCGACCCCGCCCAGGTCGAGCTGTCCGTCGACGAGGAACCCGCGCCCGACCATCCCGCTGACGGGCAGCACGAAGAAGACCGCCAGGAAGCCGACCGGCACGGCGGCCAGCCCCAGCAGGGTGAGCAGGCGACGGGTCATGACGTAGAGCCTCGAGCCGGCGACGTCAGCGGCTGATGACGTCGGTCCACTCGGTCAGCCACTCCTCGCGGTGCTCGGCGATCTCGGCCGGCGAGACCTCGTACGGGTCGCTGGCGCGCTCGGCGAAACGGGCCCAGTCCTCGGGCAACTCGACGGCCGAGGAGACCGGGAAGACGTACATCGACTCCGGCAGCGCGGCCTGGACCTCGTCGGAGACCAGCCACTGCACGAGCGCCTCGGCCCCCTCGGGGTTCTTCGCCCCCTCCAGGACGCCGGCGTACTCGACCTGCTGGAAGCAGGTGTCGAGCAGAGCGGCGGTGCTGCTGCGCGCCTTGTCGCCCTTGCCCTTCACGGTGAAGGCGGGCGAGGAGTCGTACGACAGCACGACGGGCCGCTCGCCCTTGTCACCACCGGCGGTGAAGTCGCCGTAGTAGGCGTCCTCCCACCCGTCGACGACGCGCAGGTCGTTGGCGAGCAGGTCGGACCAGTACTGCGGCCAGTCGTCGCCGTACTCGGCGATGGTGGCGAGCAGGAACGCCATCCCCGGCGTGCTGGTGGAGGCGCCGGGCACGACGGTGAGCCCCTTGTACGCCGGCTTGGTGAGGTCGTCGAGGGTGCCCGGCGGCGCCACGTCGTGGTCGGCGAACCAGTCGGTGTCGACGTTGAGGCACACGTTGCCGACGTCGACGGGGGTGAGCCGGTCGGCGCCCTCCTCCAGCGCGTACGCCTCGGCGCCGTTGGGCAGCTCCGGGCTGAAGGGGGCGAAGACACCGGCGTCGAGGGGACGCGAGGAGAAGGTGTTGTCGACACCGAACGCGACGTCACCGGTCGGGTTGCCGGCGGTCAGGGCCAGCTTGGAGGCCAGGGTGCCGCCATCGCCGGCGGCGTTGACGACGAGCTGGAAGCCCGAGTCGGCCTCGAACTGCGCGACGAGCTCCTCGGGCAGGTTGAACGAGTTGTGCGTGACCAGCACGACCTCGGTCGGGGCGGGGCCGTCGCCGGTCCCGTCCTCCGAGGAGCCCCCGATGGCGGAGCAGCCGCTCAGCAGGGCCGTCGAGACGACGAGTGCGGTGGCATGGCAGAGACGGTTCACTTCTGTTGACTCCCTATCGCCGGTGCTAACCGGATCAGGTTCGTAGGGTCTGCGGCTGTCCCGCACTCTCAGCCCGCTCGGGGCTCCCCTGTCTTGTGCGGCCACTGTAGCCCGACCCCGCACCGGGGCCGCGAATCGTCCGCGCCCGCCTATGATCGCGCCCATGCCCAGTGCCGGACACGAGTTCATCGCCCGCGTGGTGCCCCGGCTCCGCAAGGCCCGCGACCTGGACGACGAGGCCCGCGAGAGGGCGCGCGTGGAGCGCTGGCACGCCGGGCTGGACCGCACGCTGCCGACGCGCCTGGTGCCGGGTCTGGCCCGCCGTTTCGACGTCGTCACGCAGGACGCCGGCGGCTTCCCCACGTACGTCCTGACACCGCGCGACGTCGCGGTGCGCCGGACCGTCCACTACCTGCACGGCGGCGGCTACATGGCGCCGATCGACCCGTTCCATGTGCGGTACGTGACCCGGCTGGCCACCGCGCTCGGTGCCCGCGTGGTGCTGCCCGACTACCCCTTGGCGCCCGAGTACACCTGGCGCGACTCCCACGACGCCCTGGTCGCCCAGACCGACCGGTGGGCGCGTGAACCCGGCGGTGTCGTGCTGGCCGGCGACTCCGCCGGCGGCGGGCTGGCCCTGGCCGTCGCCCAGTCCGTGCGCGACCGCGGCCTGGCCGCACCGACCCATCTGGTGATGCACGCGCCGTGGGTCGACCTCACCACGTCCACCCCGGAGACGGCCGACTTCGCGCGGCGCGACCCGTGGCTCTTCTTCAGCAAGCTCGACGCGTACGCCGGGTGGTGGGCCGGCTCGGACGAGGACCTGGCGCGGCCGGAGGTCTCCCCCGCGCTGGGCGACCTGTCCGGGCTGCCGCCCGCGCTCGTCCTGTACGGCACCCGCGACCTGCTCGCGCCGGGCTGCCGGCTGCTCCGGCGCCGGGCCGCGGAGGCCGGGTGGGCGCTGACGGGGGTCGAGGAGCCCGACCTGCTGCACGTGTACGGGCTCTTCCCGTTCATCCCCGAGGCGCGTCGCGCGATGCGTCAGGTCGTGGAGTTCGTCGGATGAGCGGCCCGGTCGTGCGCGTCGTCGGGTTCGACGAGCTGACCAGCCGCGAGGCGTACCGGCTGTGGCAGCTGCGCTCGCAGGTCTTCGTGGTCGACCAGTCCTCGCCGTACCTCGACCTCGACGGACGCGACCTCGAGGCGACCACGCGGCACGTGCTGCTGGAGGAGGACGGCGAGCTCCTCGGGTGCGCGCGGGTGCTGCGCGACGGGGAGGTCTGCCGGGTGGGCCGCGTCGTGGTCGCCCCCTCTGCCCGGGGCCGTTCGCTGGGCGACGTCGTCGTACGCGCGGCGCTGGCCGAGTGCGGGGACGCCGAGGTGCGCCTCGACGCGCAGCGGGCGCTGACGGGCTGGTACGCCTCCTACGGCTTCGACGTGGCCGGCGAGGACTTCGACGAGGACGGGGTCCTGCACACCCCGATGTGGCGACCGGCGGGTGCCTCGTGAACGACGCGGTGCTGGGCGAGGCCATGGAGCAGAACCGCACGGTGTCGTGGATCCTGCTCGGCTTCGCGGTGATCATGGTCCTCGCCGCTGCGCCGACGGCGCAGGAGGTCGTCGTGGGAGCCACCGGTTGGAGCGGGGTCGTCGCTCTCGGCGTCATGGCTGCCATGGCGCTCGGAGTGCTGTGGCTGCGCTGGGCGCTGCTCAACATCCGGGTCCACGTCGGCCCCGAGGCGGTCACCCGGACGTGGCGGGGCGAGGTGAAGCACGTGCTCCGCTACGCCGACATCACCGGCGTGCGGCTGCGACGGAACCACAGGGTCCGCGCGTGGATGCTCACGATGGACGGCCCCGACCCGTACGGCCGACCGCAGTGGTTCACCGTCTCGACGATGTACGCCCGCAACCTCGGCCTGCTGCTGACCCAGGTCGACCGCGAGGTCGCCCGGCGGCCCGAGCTCCTGGCCGAGCACGAGCAGGTCACCTGGGTGAGCTACCCGCGCTGAGGCGGTCTGGACCGCCGGCAGAACTGTCGGACGGCGTCTGTTGAGTGGAGCCATGACCACCACGACCGCACCCTCCGCGCCACCCGCCGTCCCGCGGGCCAGCGTGCTGGACGCGGCCGTCTCAGCGCAGGCGGCCCGGCGTCGGGCCGACGTGGCGCTGCTCGAGGCGGCGCACAGGTGGGCGCTCGCACACACGGTGGACGATCCGCGCGACGCGGCCACGTGGGCGGACGGCATGGCGCTCTCCTCCCTCTTCGGGGAGAGGTTCGTGCCGCTCGCCGGTGCCGGCACACCCCACGTCGCAGAGTTCGCCGTCGTCGAGCTCTCGGCTGCGCTGGGGGTCTCCCACGAGTCGGCGCTCGCGCTGACCTCGGACGCGCTCGACCTCGTCCACCGTCTGCCCCGCCTGTGGCGACTGGTGCGGGCCCTCCGCGTCCCCGCCCACCTGGCCCGGGAGGCAGCTGCGGCGTCCCGCGACCTCGACCCCGCCGCCGTCGACCACGCGGACCGACTTCTGGTCTGGCAGCCCCGGCGCCTCAACCCGCACCGGATCGGCGTGCTCGTCCACGAAGCCCGGCTTTACGCCGACCCCGACCGGGCCCGGGCCGACCACGACGAGGCCCTGGCGACGCGTCGCGTCGAGGTGAGGCACGACAGCGGAGCGCCGGGGGCCAGCGAGGTCCACATGACCCTCGACACCGCGGATGCGGTCGCCCTCGACACCACGCTCGGCGCCATCGCGGACAGCATGGCAGCGCTGGGGCACCCCGGCTCCCTCGACGTACTCCGCGCCACCGGCGTCGGTGTCCTCGCCGACCCGCAGCGGACGCTCGACCTGCTGGCCGCCGCCGAGGTCCCGGCCACGCAGCGGGCGACCAGCGAGGCGGTCGCGACCGCCGAGGACGACATGTTCCGCCCGGCCACACCCCTGGCGGGTGCGGGCGGGCGCGCCCGTGGGCGCTCGGGCGAGGCGACGCTCGTTCTCCACCTCAGTGACCACGACCTGCTGCAGGCCGTTCCCGGCGGCACCGGAGCCGCCACGCACGACACCCTCGGGCCGCTCGCGCTGGCCCGGCTCGAGTCGTGGCTCGCTGGCTGCGCCCGCGTCATCGTGCGGCCCGTCCTCGACCCGCACCGGATCGCCCCCGTCGACCGCCACGACCCACCAGCCGCGATGGCCGAGGCCGTACGCCTCCGTGACGCCACCTGCGTCTTCCCCGGGTGCGCACGCGGCAGCCACCGGGCCGACCTCGACCACATCGCCCCGTACCGCGACGACGGAACGACCGCCCAGACGTCGTACGACAACCTCGCCCCACTGTGCCGCAGGCACCACCGGGCCAAGACGCACGGACACTTCGGCTACCACCGCACCAGCGACGGCAACTACCAGTGGAGCCTGCCCAGCGGGAGGGTGGCCGTCACCGAGCCACCGGTTCCACGGCCGAGACCGCCGTCAGACTGAGCCCGTCCGCCTGACTCACTCGGCGATCGAGTACCGCCGCAGCCCGTCCACCCACGCCAACGTCGCCTGCCCACGCGCCACCAGCAGGTCGAGGTGTGCCTGGGTCTCCAGGGTCGCCATGCCCGCGTTGAACACGTCCAGGGTCGACATCGGGTGCTCGTGGCGCGTCCAGGTGAGCTCGCCGGCCACCTCGTACGGCGTCTGGGCTCCCCCGCGCACCGCCTCGAGGCTCAGCGCGAGGCGGGCCTCGTGGTGGTCCAGCAGCTCGTCGACCCGCTCGTACGAGCTCGGCGCGACCGGGCCGTGGGCCGGCAGCACCGTGAGGTCGGGCAGCTCGCGCACGCGCGCCAGCGAGCGCATGAAGTCGCCCAGCGCCAGGTCGGCCTGCACCGGTTCGACCCCGATCGACGGGGTGATCGTCGGCAGCACGTGGTCGCCCGAGAACAACAGCCCGGCCGGCTGGTCGGCGAAGACGTAGTGGCCCTGCGTGTGGCCGGGAGTGTGCACGGCGTCGATGGTGCGCTCGCCGACCTCCAGAACCCGGTCGCCCTCCAGCCAGACGTCCGGGTACTCCCACAGCGACAGGTCCGGCCCGTCGGACTCCTCGAACCCGCGCCACGCCTCCGCGATCTTCGGGGCGCCAGCCGCCTCGTACAGCTCGACATGCGGGTTGACCTCGAGAGTCGGGTCGTTGATGAGGTCGAGGGTGCCCTTGTCGCCCAGGCCCAGCGAGACGTGCGCGCCGACCTCCTTGCGGATCGTGACGGCCTGCGTGTAGTGGTCGCGGTGCACGTGGGTGACCAGGAACCGCTTGATGTCGCCGATGCCGTACCCGACCGAGCGCAGGGACGTCTCCAGCAGCTCACGCGCCACCGGGATCGCCCAGCCGCCGTCGACCAGCGTCAGCCCCTCAGGCGTCTCGATCGCGTACACGTTGATCGCCTTGAGCCCGTCCATCGGCAGCGGCAGCGGGATCCGGAACACCCCCGGGGCCGCACGCCAGGCGCCCGGCTCGCTCCAGTGGATCCCGGAGTCGGGCGAGACGGAGTGGGCGGTGTCGGGGCGGTTCTTCACGTGACTCCCTTGTCAGGCGGGGTGGGACCTCAGTCCAGCGCAGCCGACCCGGCCACGCGACACGAGCTCCCGTTGATCCGAATCATCATCACATTCATGCGTCGGAGGCAGCGACGAGTCCCGCCCCCGTGACCAGCGGCAGGTCCAGCGCCGTCACGAGGCCACCACGCGCAGCCACGACTGCGGGAACCGAGTTCACCAGCCGCTGGGCGGTGACGATCATCCCGCTGATGTTGTGGTCGCCGTGCTCGCCGTGGTGGGTGAACTCGACCTCCATCATCGGCTCTCCCTTCACCTCGACCCGGTAGCAGCCCTCGCCCTTCGAGGGCCGCGGCCAGTCGGGCGCCTGGTCGGGAGCCGTACGGGTCACGTGCTCGACCACCACGCGCGGCACGCCGTCCACGGTGCCCACGAGCTCGAACCGGAACGCACCCATGGTGCCGGCCGGGATGTCGAGGCTGAGGGTGGAGACGTCGACGTCGGTCGCGACCCGCTCGACCCGCTCCACCAGCGGCTCGTCCAGGGTGATCCCCAGTCCGGCGGCGATCTGACGTACGACGCTCCCCCACGCCATCGACAGCACGCCCGGCGCCCACATCAGCACCTCCGCGTCGACGGGCTGGCCGAAGCCGAATAGGTCGCGCATGACGACCGGCTGCACGTACGTCGCGTAGTCGGCGATCTCCATGACCCGCACCTCGTCGATGCGCTGCGACAGGCTGGTCAGCTGCAGCGGCAGGACGTCGTTGGCCCACCCGGGGTCGATGCCGTTGACGTGCAGCGAGGCGCCCGTACGCTCGCCCGCCGCCGCAATGGGCCCGAGCACGCGGTCGTCGAGGATCCCGTACGGGAACTGCAGCACCACCGGTCCCGAGGAGACGACGTTGACGCCCGCGTCGACGAACCTCGTGAGGTCCTTGATCGACTCGAAGACGCGGTCGTCGGTCATGGCCGCGTGCACGATGCAGTCCGGCCGCAGCGCCAGCAGCGCGTCGGCGTCGGCGGTGGCACGTACGCCGAGCTCGCGCCCCAGCCCGGCCAGCTCGCCCGCGTCGCGACCGTCCTTGTCAGGGTTGGAGACCCAGACCCCGACCAGCTCCAGGCCCGGATGACGGTCGATGCCGGCGATGGCGTGGCGACCCACGGTGCCGGTGGACCAGACGACGACGCGCAACGGAGATGTCATGCCCGTCACACTAGAACGTGTTCTAGGCGCTGGGAAGGGGCGCGGCGTACAGGGTCGGTCGATGGGGGAACTTTGACCTGTTGTAGGCGTTGCAACCCCCACAACGTGACGAAGTCCCCGCTCAGGCGGGGACTTCGACACGATGTAGGCAACTCCGACGGACGACCTACGCCGGCGCGATCTCCGGGCAGTGCGTACCGCCCTTCACGTAGATCGTCGGCATGCACCGGTTGCAGTGGATGCAGATCCCCTCGGTGGCCTCGCCGGCGACGTAGCGGTTGATCAGGTCGGGCTCGCGCAGCAGGGCGCGGCCCATCGCGACGAACTCGAAGCCGTCGGTCATGGCCTGCCGCATGGTCTCCAGCTCGTTGATGCCGCCGAGCAGCATCAGGGGGGTGGCCAGCTCGGCGCGCCACCGCTTCGCGCGCTCCAGGAAGTACGCCTCCTCGAAGGGGTACTCCTTGAGGAACTTGGCACCGGCCAGCTTCATGCCGTGCTTGACCACGAACGGCATGTTCGCGGCGAACTCGTCGCGGGGGGCGCCGCCTCGGAACAGGTACATCGGGTTCATCAGCGACGAGCCGCCCGACATCTGGAAGGCGTCCAGGTTGCCGTCGGACTCCAGCAGCTGCGCGTACTCCAGGCCGAGGTCGGCGGTGACGCCGCCCTTGAACCCGTCGGACAGCGACGCCTTCGCGTACACGGCGACCTCGTCTCCGACCTCGTCGCGGACCGCCTGGGCCACCTGGCGTGCGAGCCGGACGCGGTTCTCCAGCGACCCGCCGAACTCGTCCTTGCGGCGGTTGAGGCCGGGCGCCAGGAAGGAGGAGATGAAGTAGCTGTGCGCCATGTGCAGCTCGAGGGCGTCGAACCCGACCTCGACCAGCAGCCGCGCCGCGGTGACGTACTCGCGAGTGATGCGGGCGATGTCGGTGCGGCTCGCCGAGCGGATCATCTGCATCGACAGCGGCGACGGCATCGAGCTGGCGGCGAGCCCGTGGATGCCGTTGGAGCGGCCGTTGGCGACCGGACCCGCGTGGCCCATCTGGGCGGAGATCCGCGCGCCGGTCGCGTGCACCTCGTCGACGAGGCGGCGCAGGCCGTCGCGGGTGCGGGGGCTGACCACGATCACTTCCTTGTGGGTACGCCCCTCGGGCGCGACCGCGAGGTACGCGACGGTCGTCATC
>NZ_JBJEHY010000030.1:0-17650 GCF_051876515.1 Nocardioides sp.
TCCTGCCGCCCCAGCGAGCGGTGCGGACAAGCTCGCTCCCACCTTCTTCACCCGCCTGCGCCTTACCCGGGTTCTCACGCAGGCGATGAGCGGCGGCGCGCTGCGCGACATCGACCGGTGGGACATCGGGCACTCGTGGTTCGACCCGGGAGCCTCGGCAGACACGACCGACCAGGTCCTGTTCCCGACGTCCATCCAGCGCACCGCGTTGGCCGGCCCCGATCCGGTCTCCTTCCGCAAGACGCGGGTGGTGCTGCTCGGCGCCTCCATGGGCGGCACCTTCGTGCTGGCCGCGGCCCCCGAGATCGAGCCGGACGCGGTGATCGCGCTCTCGCCGCCCGAGGAGCACGACGGGGTCGACGCGCTCGGGCCGATCGCCACGATCGACGCCCCCGTCCTCCTCGCCGCGGGCGCCGGCGACACCACCTACCGCGACGCCGTGAAGGCGCTCGCCGCCCGGGCGCCGACCGGGACCGAGACGGTCATCGAGCCGGGGATCGAGCCGGGGATCGACCACGGGGTGAAGCTCCTCGAGCACCGCGGGAAGGTCCGCAGAGCCGTCGACAGGATGCTTGCCGGGGTCGGCTGAGGTCGTGCAGCAGGCAGACTCGTCCCCATGACGCGCAGCGACTACGACCAGTGGGCGGAGGCGTACGCGACAGAGAACGCGACCGGCTTCTTCAACGCCTGGTACGAGAGGCCGGCCGTGCTGCGGCTCCTCGGTGACGTCAGCGGGAAGCGGATCCTCGACGTCGGGTGCGGCTCCGGGCCGACCACGGCCGCCCTGCTCGAGCGTGGCGCCGACGTCAGCGGGTTCGACGTCAGTGCCGCGATGGTCGGGATCGCCCGGCGCCACCTTCCCGACGCCGACCTGCGGGTCCACGACCTCGCCGTGCCGCTGCCCTGGCAGGAGGGCACGTTCGACGCTGCCGTGGCCTCGCTGGTGCTGCACTACCTGCCCGACTGGTCCGCTCCCCTCGCCGAGCTGCGGCGCGTGCTGGTCCCCGGCGGGCGGCTGGTCGTCTCGGTCAACCACCCCGGTGCGTTCCCGGTGGTGCACCCGGAGCTCGACTACTTCGGTGTCACCGAGTACACCGAGGACTACGAGTTCACCGGCACCACCGTCGACCTGACGTTCTTCCACCGGCCCCTGGGCGCGATGGCGGCCTCGTTCGTCGACGCCGGCCTCCGGATCGTCGGGATCCACGAACCTCCGGCCGACCCCGCCACACCGGCCGAGGTGCTGCCACCCGGGCTCGACGCGGGCAGCCAGTTCATCGGCTTCCTGGTCTTCGAGCTCGCCGCAGCCTGAACTGACTCAGGTCCGCTCGCCCGCGACCAGCTCGAGCCGGTTGCAGGTCGTGCAGCGGTACGCCGTCACGACGGTCTGCGGCAGCGACGAGCGGCTCTTGGCGTTCCCGAACAGGCCCCGCACGAAGGTCCCCGCCAGCCAGCGGACCCGCCCCTGCGCGACGTCGTCGATGAACCCCTCCTGGTACTCCGTGCCGCCGCACCACGGACACTGCACCGGTCCCCGCCCCGAGTCGTTGGTCGCCATGGCGGTCAGCGTACGGCCCGCGGGGCCGGCGTACGCGGGCCGCGACCGGCAGACCGTCAGCCTGCTGCGTCGGCCTCTCCTGCCTCCGCGCGCAGGAGCACCGTACGGAGCAGGTCGGACAGCTGGCGCCGATCGCTGGTCGGCATGCCGACGAAAAGGTCGGCCTCGACGCGGCCGATGGCGGCCATGACCCGCTTCCACCGGTCGAACCCCTCGGGCGAGACCTGCACGTGCACGACCCGGCGGTCGTCCTCCGAGGGGAGCCGGGTGGCGTACCCGGCCCGGGCCAGTCGGTCGATGCGCGCCGTCATCGTCGCGGGTGCCACGTGGGGGTCGCCGGCCAGCTCGCCGGCGGTGGCGTGGCCGGGGGAGTCGCGGACCATCAGGGCGTGCAGGGTCGAGTAGTCCTGCCAGTCGAGGCCCTCCCGGGTCGCGGCCGCCTCGCACGCCTTCTGCAGGTGCCGGTTGATCCGCTGCAACCGCGTGATCATCCCCTCGACCTCGACGTCCAGGGAGAGGTCGGCCCACGAGGACCACCGCGCCAGGTGGGCGTCGACCGAGTCCTGGCTTGGCTCCGTACGGGGCACCGCCCCCTCGGGCCCGAGCGTGCGCGGGCCCCGCTCGGCCCGGCTCGGCCGGCGACCCGGCTGACGGGTGGTGCGTGGTGCCGCAACTTCCTGCTGCTGGTCAGCGCCGCCACCATCGACAAGTTCGGGAGCGCCTTCCTGCCGGTCGCGATCGCGTTCGCGGTCCTCGACCTTGGCGGGTCGGCCACCGAGCTGGGGCTCGTGGTGGGTGCGATGGCCCTGGCCGAGGTGCTCTCCACCCTGTTCGGCGGCGTGCTGGGGGACCGGATCTTGCGCAAGGTGCTCCTGGAGGGATCCTGCGCCGCGTCGGCGGTCGTCATCCCCGTGATGAGCGCGGCCCTCCTCGGCGGCTGGGCCTCCGTACCGCTCCTCGCGGGGCTGTCGTTCCTGAGCGGCGTGGTCGCCTCGTTCGCCGGGCCCAGCTCGAGCGCCATGACGCCGCTGACCGTGCCGGAGAGCGAGCTCCCGCAGGCGATCAGCCTGCGCCGTCTCGGCCAGAACGCCGCCCTGGTCCTCGGGTACGGCGCCGCCGGCCTCGTCGTCGCGTTCGCCGGCCCCGGCTGGGCCCTGGCCGTCGACGCCGCCACCTTCGCGCTGGCCGCGGTGCTCTTCGCGGGGATGCGGGTGGCCTCGGGGACCGGTCCAGCGGGGCGTCCCTCCTGGGCGACCTGGCCGCAGGCGCGCGCGAGGTGCTGAGCCACACCTGGCTGTGGGTGCTCATCGGTCAGGCGCTGCTCTACCACCTCGTGTACGGGGGCATCCAGGGCGTGCTCGGTCCGATCATGGTCTCCGACGCCTTCGGCAGGGCGGCGTGGGGCTGGTCGCTGTCGGCGCTCATGGTCGGGTTCGTCGTCGGTGGGCTCATCACCCTGCGCTGGCGTCCGCGCCACGCCCTCGCCGTGGGTACGACCGCCCTGGCCCTCACCGCCCTCTTCCCGCTGGCGATCACCGTCTCGCCGCACGTCGGCGGGATCCTGCTCGGCGCCTTCCTGCACGGCCTCGGGCTCGAGCTGTTCAGCGTCTGGTGGGACCTGTCGATCCAGCAGAACGTGGCCCCCGACAAGCTCGCCCGCGTCTACGCCTTCGACTCGGTCGGCAGCTTCGTCGCCCGCCCCGTCGGGCTGGCGCTCGTCGGGCCGGTGGTCGCCGTCGTCGGCGAGTGGCGGTGGATCGTGGTCGTCGCCGCGATCATGGCGGCCTGCTCGCTGCTCGCGCTGCTGGTGCCGCAGGTGAGGGGGTTGGTGCGGCGCGACCCGCTACCCGTCTGACGCCACACACGCGGGCCGCCCCGCGCGCTGACCCGCCCTCAGACCGGCGCCAAGAGCTCCGCGACGACCACCGTGTGGTTGTCCGGCTCCCCGGCCGCCGACACGGCGTCGGCCACCGCGTCGGCGACCTCCTGCGGACTGCCCGGCCCGGCCAGCAGCGGCGCCAGGTCCTCGACGTACGCGTGCACTCCGTCCGTGGTCAGCACGAGCCGGTCGCCGGGAAGCAGCTCCACGGAGTCCTCGTCGGCGACCACGCCCGGCACCAGGGCCCGGTTGAGCAGGTGCCGGTGCTGGTGGGAGCGGGCCTCGTCGGGGGTGAGCTGCCCGGACTCGATCAGCCCGGCGACCACGGTGTGGTCGTGGGTGAGCTGCCGCACCTGGCCGTCGCGCACGAGCCACGCACGCCCGTCGCCGACGTGCGTGATCCGGGCCGCCGAGCCCTCGATCGTGACGGCCGTCAGCGTCGTGCCCGAGCCGGGGTCGTACGCGTCGCAGGCCGCGACCAGTCCGCCGGTCGCGTACGCCTGCAGTGCAGCCGCAGCCAGGTCGTCCCGCTGGCCGAAGCCGTCCGCGACGGCGAACAGGTCGGGTGTCGTCAGCAGGGCGTCCTGCTGACGGTCGCGCGCTCCTTGCCGGTGGCTGGTGCCGTACGCGGCGTGCAGGGTGGTGGTGGTCGTGCTCATCGGTTCCTCCTCGTTGCGCAGCTGCTTTACGAGGGCGATGACCATGTCGCGCCGGCTCCGGGTGTCGGCCTCGACCTGGGCCCAGTACGCCTCGACCTCGCGCGCCGCCGCGGCGGACGGGCGGTCGACGACAGTCTGGATCCGGGCCAACGGCATGCCGAGCAGGCGCAGCGCCGCCACCAGACGGGCGACCTCCAGCTGTCCGGGCGCGTAGCGGCGGTACCCCGAGAACGGGTCCACCTCCGCCGGCCGGACCAGCCCGAGGTCGTCGTACAGCCGCAACGCCTTCGGCGTCAGCCCGCTGGCGCGGGCGAAGTCGCCGATCGTCATGAGCTCGCCTGGCTCGGTCATGGTCACCATCCTCACCGGTGCGGATCACCGGTACCAGCGACGCTGGGCGTTGCCCCGGGGGGAAGGTCAAGGTCGTCGGTTGAGCCTGTCGAAACCAGCACCGCGAGGGTCTCGACCAGAGGGCTCAGCCGCTGACGGTCTCCACCACGTCCTCGTCCGGGTCCCACCAGCGCAGCCGGTCGGCGACCAGCTCCCGGACTGGCGGTGCGTCGGCCAGGACCTCGAGCGCCTCGGCGACCCGGCGTCTCGGCACCCGCCGGGCCAGGGTGACGTGCGGCGTCCACACGGGGTGCCGCAGTCCGGGTACGAGCGCGCGCAGCTCCGCGGTGACCGCCGCCAGCGCGGCGTCGGGCTCGACCAGGTGGGCCAGCGTCACGCGCGGTCCGTGGCCCAGCACGAGCAGCCCGCGTACGGACAACCGTGCCGGGAGCAGCGGACCGACCAGCTCGATGGCTGGCGCCACCACCCCAGGGGCGATCGGCGAGGCCGCCACCAGCGTCAGGTGCGGGGCGTTGGTCATCGAGCGGTGGTCGGCCTGCGACGGCAGACCCGCCGCGCGCAGCGCCTCCCACTGCGACTCGACCGCGGCGGTGGAGGCGTCGTCGAAGCTCAGCTCGAGTGCGTGGTCGGGCACTGCTCAGTCCTCCGCCAGCGGACCCTCGGTCGCGAGCGAGAATGCGCGGAGGTTCGCCGCGAGAGCGGAGAGGAGCGCCGGGTCGAGGTCGCCGTACAGGTCCCGCTCGACCTGCTCGACCGCGACCATCAGCTGCTCGAACCGGTCGCGCCCGGCGTCGGTGATGCGTACCTCCACCTGACGGCGGTCGTGCGGCGCGAAGGCCCGCTCCACCGCGCCCAGTCCCTCGAGCCGGGCGATGCGCTGGGTGATGGCGCCGGAGGTGACCTGGGCAAGGTCTTGCAGCTGCCCCACCCGCAGCGCCCCGCCGAACCGGATCAGGCTGGAGAGCAGCGAGACCTCCCAGAACTCGATGCCCTGGGGACCGAGGCGTCGGCGGGTCTCGGTCTCGAGCCAGTGGGAGACGCGGCGGAGCCGGATGTTGACCTCCGCGAGTGCCAGATCCTGCTCGCCCGAGCGCTCCCGCAGGTGCGCCAGGATCGCGTCGACGCGGTCGCTGGGCTCGGTGCTCATGGACCCTCCGATTCCTAATATCTTAGTGGTGCGACTATCGTAGTGCTCATGTACAAGGATGGCCGCCACTGATGACTGCACACCACTCTGCCGACGTTGCGGCCGCTCCGCCGCACGCACGCGCCACGATCGCACTCGCGATCCTCGGGATCTTCGTCACCTACGTCCCGGTGACCGCCGTCAGCGTCGCGCTCACCACGATCGGCGCCGACACGGGCGCCACCACCTCGGGCCTCCAGTGGGTCTCCGACGCGTACGTCATCCCGATGGCCGCCGCCGTCCTCTCCGCCGGCGTCTTCGGTGACCTGTACGGCCGCCGCCGCATCTACGTCATCGGCATGGTCCTCACCGTCCTCGGTGGTGCGGTCGCCGGCCTGCTCGCGGGCCTGTTCGACGACCACTCGCTGGCGCTGCTGTGGACGGGCCAGGCCGTGGCCGGCCTCGGCGCCGGTCTGCTGATCCCCACCACGCTGGCCCTCATCGCGCAGGTGACCCCGGACTTCAAGCAGCGGGGCAAGTACATCGGGCTCTGGTCCACCGGCCTGATGCTCGGTCTCGCGCTCGGCCCGGTCATCTCCGGCCTCGTCATCCTCGTGGCCGACTGGCAGTGGATCTTCGCCCCCACCGTCCTGATGGCACTGGCCGCGGGCGCCGCTGCCCAGACGCTGATGGTCGAGTCCGAGCCGGTGCCCGGACGCCACCTCGACTGGGCGGGTCAGATCACCGCCAGCATCGCCATCGCGGCCTCCATCTTCGGCATCATCGAGGGCGGCGCCGTCGGCTGGACCTCGTGGCAGGCCGTGGTCGGTCTGGGTGTCGGCATCCTGTCCGCGGTCGTCTTCCTGCTGGTCGAGCGCCGCGTCGAGTCCCCGCTGATGGACCTCAAGCTCTTCTCCTCGCCGTCGTTCTCGGCGGCCGGGTTCGCCGGCGTGATCGCGCTCTTCTCGATCGTCGGCTGCATGTTCCTGCTGAGCCTCTTCTTCGGGTACGCCCAGGGTCTCGAGCCGATCCAGATCGCCGGGCGCCTGCTCTTCATCACCCTGGTCGGGGCCGCCACCGGTCCGCTCGCGGCGCGGCTGATGCACACGTACTCGCCGATGACCGTCCTGGCCGGCGGCCTGGTGCTGTCCGGGCTCGGCCTGTTCACGCTCACCTCCATCGACGCGTCGACGGGCATCGCCGACCTCGCGTGGCGCCTGGTGATCTTCGGCCTCGGCAACACGCTCACCATGACGGCCGTCTCCACCGCGGCGATCAACTCCGTCGACCTGCGGTACGCCGGCATGGCCGCCGCCACCAACACGATGCTGCGCCAGTACGGCGGCGCGCTCGGCCCGGCGATCCTGGGCGTCGTGTTCAGCCACCAGCTCGCCGGCGGCGCCAGCGTCTCGGAGGCGTTCGGGGCCGCGATCATCACCAACGTGGTGCTGCTCGGTCTGGCCGCGGTGGTCTGCGTGGTCGCCGGACGCGTCGAGGCACGGACCCGCCGGGAGGCTACGACCGCCTGACGCGCCGGGCGGTTCCTATGCTGGGCGGGTGATGATCCGACTTGCCGAGCTGGAGGCGATCCGCGACGGTCGCATCGACCTGGCGTTCCGCCGCTGGGAGCGCGCCCGGGTCAAGGTCGGCACCCAGCTGCGTACGGCCGTCGGGGTCGTCGAGGTGGTGAGCGTCGAGACCGTGCCGCTCTCCGCGCTGCGGGCCGAGGACGCGCGCCGCTGCGGCGCCACCTCGCTCGCCCAGCTCAAGGCCAACCTCAGCACCGGGCGCGCGGGCGCCGTGCACCGCGTGGGGCTGCGGTACGGCGGGGAGGACCCGCGCGCGGCCCTGCGCGCCGCCGTCCCCGACGCCATCGAGGTGGCCGCGCTCGTCGCGTGGCTGGACCGCCTCGACGCTGCCTCCGCGGTGGGGCCGTGGACCCGCGCCACCCTGCGCCTCATCGACGACCGGCCCGAGGTGCGGGCGCCCGAGCTGGCCGAGGCGCTCGGGCGCCCCACCGCCGAGTTCAAGCGCGACGTCCGCAAGCTCAAGGAGCGCGGCCTGACCGAGTCGCTGGCCATCGGGTACCGGCTGTCGCCCCGCGGGGAGGCCGTCGTCGACCACGAGGGCGGGCCCCGGGTACGGGCGCCGCGCCGCGAGGGGACGCCCCTGCCGCGCACCATCGGGGCGCCGGCCACGCGAGCGCTGCGCGCCGCCGACCTGCACACCCTTGAGGCCGTCGCGGGGACCTCGCGCGTGGAGATCGCGGCCCTGCACGGTGTCGGGCCGTACGCGCTCGAGCGGCTCGCTGCCGCGCTCGACACGCAGGGCCTGGGCTGGGCTGACTGAGGTACGGGCCCATCGAGTCCGGGGTACCGGCGGGTGTCCCGTCGTACGCTGGTCGGGTGCCAGCGAGGCCGCCGCACCCGGCGCTGCGTCCGTACCTGGAAGGTCCGCTGGTCGGCTACCGCGACCACCTGGACCCCCGGGCGGTCCACCACGGTCTGCCGTCGGCGACGGTGACGTTCGTGGTCTCGTTCGAGCGTCCGCTCGACACCGCCTGGCTGGGCACCCCGGAGCGCAACGACTCGTACTGGACGCTGGCGGCGGGGCTGCACGCGGCGCCGGCGCTGATCCGTACGCACGGGGTGCAGCACGGCATCCAGATCGCCCTGACCCCGGCCGGTGCGCGGGCGTTGCTGGGCCTGCCGGCGGGTGCGCTGGGCGAGGTCATCGCCCACCAGGGGGACCTGCCCGGCGGGTTGGGGGAGTCGGTCGCGCACGAGCTGGCCGGGATCGACGGCTGGGGTGCCCGGTTCGACCGGTTGGAGCAGCACCTGCTCACTCGGCTCGCCGCGACAGCGGACCCCGTCGGGGTGGTCGCCCCGGAGGTACGGGAGGCGTGGCGGCTGCTGCGGGCCAGTGGAGGCCGGGCGCGCGTGGCGGAGGTCGCCGAGCGGGTTGGCTGGAGTCGCCGGCGCCTGCTGGGCCGGTTCACCGACGAGTACGGCGTGGGGCCCAAGACCGCGGCCCGGATCGTCCGGTTCGAGCGTGCCCACCGGATGGCGCGGGCCGGGGTGCCGTACGTCGAGGTGGCGGCGCGGTGCGGGTACGCCGACCAGGCGCACCTGGCCCACGAGTTCGCCGCGATGGCGGGCCGTACGCCGGGTCAGGCCGCCGCGGCGGCGTACCACGTGCCCGCGTGAGCCCATTCCTACAAGACGCCGGGCCCGGCGCGGGACGATGCTGGATCCATGACCCGACAGCTCTTCACCTCCCTGCAGTTCCGTGACGTCGAGGGCGCCACCGCCTTCCTGACCGCGGTCGGCTTCACCGAGGCCGCGACGTACCGCGACGACGACGGCGTGGTCGTGCACGCGGAGTACCACTGGCGCGACAGCGGCGGGCTCATGTTCGGCGCCGACCGCGGCCGCTCCGGCGACGGCGAGTGGCAGGACCGCGTCGGCCACGGCAGCTGCTACTGCGTCGCCGCCGACGAGGACGAGGTGCGGCGCATCCACGCTGCCGCTGTGGCCGCCGGCGCCACCTCGGTCCGCGAGCCGGCCGTCCCGGACTACGGCGGGCTCGAGTGCGCCGTCCGCGACGCGGAGGGGAACCAGTGGTCCTTCGGGACGTACGCCGGCAGCTGAGGCCGACCTACTCCATCCACTGCACGAGCTGCCAGACGATCCCGTTGCCGTCCGCGAACTGGCAGTAGCGCTCACCCCACGGCTCCGTCTCGGGCTCAGTCACCACGCGGGCGCCCTCGTCCCGGATCCGCGCGAACTGTGCGTCCAGGTCGTCGACGACGAACGCGAGCAGCAGTCCCTCGCGGGCCGAGCCGGCGATCTCGGCCGGTTTGAAGGTGGACAGTCCCGTGGCCAGGAAGACCAGGTGGGTGTCCACGTCGGGGTGGGTCAGGGACGCGAACCCGTCGGCGGCCATCGCCTCCTCGTACCCGAGATGACGCTTCGCGAACGAGGCGGACGCCTCCACGTCAGGCACGTTGAGGGAGAGTGCGGTCTGGGTGATCTTCACGGTTGGTCTCCTAAACTCTGTACGACGTACGATGTAACGCGTCGGACGACGGAAAGGTTCCCGATGGCGCGATCACTGGTCGACCTGCTGTGGCGTGACAGCGCACTGGCTCCCACGTCGGGGCGGCGTGGCCCGCGGGCCAAGTACTCCGTGGGCGAGGTCGTGGACGAGGCGATAGCGATCTGCGACGCGGACGGGCTGACGGGGCTGACGGTGCGCCGCGTCGCCGACGCGCTGGGCATGTCGACGATGTCGGTCTACACGCACGTGAACAGCCGTGACGACCTGCTGGTGCTGATGGTCGACGAGATGCACGCCCGGGCCGTGGGCCGCGGGCAGGGGTGGAGCGGCAGGGCGTCGGGGGCCTGGCGAACCCGGGTGAGGACGGTGGCCGAGGACAACAAGGACCTGCTCCGCGCGCACCCGTGGATGCTGGAGGTGGACGACCCGCGTACGGCTCTGGGGCCGGGGACGATCGCGAAGTACGACCACGAGCTCGCGGCGTTCGACGGAACGGGGCTGGACGACCTGCAGCGTGACGCGGCGCTGAGCTTCGTCCTCGACTTCGTCGAGGCCTCGTCCCGCCGGTTGGTGCAGGCGGAGGTGGCCGGTGGGTTCGGGGAGGTCTGGGCGGAGTCGGCCGACCCCCTGGCCGCCTACGTCGGTGAGGCCTTCCCTCTGGCCCGCCGCGTGGGTCGGGCCGCCGGCGAGGCGCACGGAGGGCCGTACGACGCGCGGGCGGCGTGGGAGTTCGGCCTGGCCCGTGTGATGGCGGGACTGGAGGAGCTGGCTGGACGAGGCTGAGGTGTCCGGTCGGGTGGCCGCGTCGCCCGGCACCCGGCACTCGGTCGTCCGGGCTCAGGCGGGCCGCACCGTGTACGTCCCGTCCGGACGGATGGCGAGGCGTCCCTCATCGAACGCGGACCGGTCCTCGTCGGCCACGATCACGGTGGTGACGGTGCCGCCGAACCGCCCGGGCACGATCCGGAACCGGCCCCCGTCGATCCGTACGACTCCGTCGCTCTGAGCCTGCGTGCACCGGTCGTCCTGGCCCTCTGTGTCGGAGTGGTACGCGTACAGGTTGGCCTGCGGCGCGCCCTCGAGGACGACGACCGGGCGGTCGTGCGAGCACCGGGCCCGACGGGTGCACTCGTGGCAGACGTGCTCCCGGTAGCGGGGCAGCTGGATCTGGAGAACCTGCCCGCAGAGGGGGCAGCGGAACGGGTCCTGCGCCGGCCCGGTGTCGCCCAGAGCGGCGGGTTGGCCCGGGGCGGCAGGCTGGCCCGGCACGGCCTGCGGCGTCGCCGGGGTATGGGGCACCCCGCCGGGACCGGGAGACGACTGGCTGTCCGCGCCTCGGAGTGCGGCTGCCCGGTTGCTCCGCATGCTGACGACGAACGCGACCACGAGCGCCCCGACGACCACACCGAACCCGACGAGAGCCACCACCACGATCTCGACGAGGCTCAGCACGACGTACCCCTCCGTCCGGGCGCGCTGGGGTGCGGCCGCGCGGAGGTGGCCGGTGGGCGAGGAGCGGACGCGA
The DNA here is from genome assembly GCF_051876515.1 of Nocardioides sp. Classification (GTDB taxonomy): domain Bacteria; phylum Actinomycetota; class Actinomycetes; order Propionibacteriales; family Nocardioidaceae; genus Nocardioides. The sequence goes on from NZ_JBJEHY010000030.1 coordinate 11,158, forward strand.
GGGTGCTCATGAGGCATGTCTAGCGCGTGAGGGAAGCGGACGCCCGTGCTGTCCGGGCTGACCGGCGTGGCGGGGTTCGAGTCGTACGCGTCCATCCCTGAGCCGGATCGCGGTCCACCCGGGATCGTGGACCCGGTGGTGATGGTGGCTGCACAGCAGGACTGCGTTGTCGAGATCGGTGGGGCCGCCGTCGAGCCACGACGACCAGTGGTGGGCCTCCGTCCAGGCGCCGGGCACCGTGCAGCCCTGCGCGCGGCAGGTGCCGTCGCGCACCACGAGCGCCCGTCGTTGCGCGGGACTGAACAACCGACGGCCCCGACCCAGATCGAGCACCTCGCCGTCGCCTCCGAGCACGGCCGGGATGACGCGCGCCGAGCAGGCGAGCCGACGGGCCTGGGCGGCCGACAGTCCCTCTGCGTCGTCGATTCCCGGCAGGGACGCCCGGGCGAGCTCGGTGCGCAGTGCCCCGAGCCCGACGGTGACCACGAGTGTCGTGGCGTCGCCGCCGTGGACCGGCAGCCGGACCGGGTCGAGGCCCTCAAGGAGCGCGCCGAACGCCTCGGCGAGCTGCCGTGGCCGGGCGGTGAACGCCTCGAGCGGGTGGGGGGTGACTGAGGCGGCTCCGTCGAGGCCAGCGGTGTCGGGTGCTGCGGTGTCCCGTACGGACCCGTCGTCCCGCCGAGGGTTGGTGAACGCGTGCAGGTACGTCGCGAGACGGGCCGCGGTCACGTCGGGGAGGACGGCGGAGAGGCGGGTGGTGCCGTCGCCGAGGCGGCGCAGGCGCAGTCGGCTGCGGTCCCGGGCGCTGGCCTCGAGGTCGAGCAGACGCCGGGCCTCGGCCGCCTCGGCGACCTCGGGCGCCACCACCTCGAGGACGTGCCGCCCGAGCCGGGTGAGTTCCATCGGCCCGAACTCGGAGCAGTGGCCCACGAGCACACGCTCCGCCCGGCCCCGTGTCTCGGCGTCGACCTCGGCGGGCAGCTCGGCCAGCGCCCTGGCCACGGCTCTGGCCTGGTCGACCCCGACGGCTCCCTCGCGCAGTCCACGGGCGAGGGCGGGCAGCGCGCCGTCGAGAGCCCGCGCCAGGTGCAGGTCGGCCCTCCCCCCGGCCAGAGGTGAGCGCGTCGCCGACGCGAACCAGGCTGCGACGCCGCGGGCGCCGTGCTCCTCGGCCACGTCGTCGGCCACGGCCAGCACCCGGAGGCGTACCTCCGCGAGCATCGCCTCGGTGGAAGCGAGCCCGACCAGGACGTCCGCCTTGGTGGCGGTGTCCATGAACGCAGGCTGCACGTCCCTCACTGCCGTGAGGCTCTGCCGCAGCTCGCGCACCAGCCGCACCAGCGGGTGCTCTGTCTCGTACGTCATGAAGGCTCCTCGACGACCGTGGCGCTGGGCGCCTGATGGGTGGTCGTCGCTCCTGGAGGCCCGGTGTCCGGGCAATCACATGACCCTCGCGACTCGCCGCACCTTCTCCGAGTCCCTGTCGTGGGTCGGTGTCCTCGGTGTGACGTGGTGGGACCGTATCGAACGTGCGTTCGATGTGCAAGGGGTGGTTCAGCCGCGTGACGCCACCACGGCCGAGCCGCCGTCCCAGGTCGCGACGAGCCGGCTCGCGCCGCCGACCGGCCGCGACGCGTCGTCGGTGAACCGCACCGGGCCGTCGGCCACGTCCTCGCCCTCGTGGGCCACGACCACCACCTGCGGGCGCGGCTCGCGGCTCCCGTCGGGGAGCTCGGCGACCAGCTCGGCCTGCGCCTGCGTGCCGGCCAGCGCCCGTTCGAAGCACCCCAGCGCGACCGGGTCGGCCTGGGCCCGGTGCACCCACCGGTCGCCCAGGACGGAGTGGGTCATCGTCGTCACGAGGTCGCCCTCGGCGCCGGCCAGGGGCGCGTCGCGGTACGTCAGTGGCACCTGCAGCACGCGGTCGCCCCGCCGTACGAGGAGGGCCTCCACGCCCACGCGGCCGTCGGGGTCGTCGAAGCGGTAGCCGCCGATCATCTCGACCTCCCCGGTGCCTCCCCACTCCTGGGCGTCGAGGAACGCGGTGACGAGTTCCAGCTTGGTCGGGACGAGGGTCGCGGGGTGCAGGATGGCCATGCCCCGAGTCTGTCCAGTCCAGTTGCCCGGTGCAACGGGCGTTGTCAGAGGCCGCGCGTAGCGTGACGAGTCCTGCCAGAGCCGTCATGACCGAGGAGCCCCGCATGTCCCGGACCCGCATCCACAACCTGTCGATCTCCCTGGACGGCTTCGCCACGGGAGAGCCGCAGACGCTCGAGACTCCCTTCGGCCACGCCGGGCAGCGGCTCCACCAGTGGATGATGGCCACCCGCTACTTCGACCCCGACGGCAGCACGGGGGTCGACAACGCGTTCGCCGAGCAGCACACACCCGGCATCGGTGCCGAGATCATGGGGTCGCACAAGTTCGGCCCGCCCGGCTGGGAGGACGACCCCGGGTGGCGCGGGTGGTGGGGAGCCGAGCCGCCGTTCCACACGCCCGTGTTCGTGCTCACCCACGCCACGCCCCGGCCCCCGATCGAGATGGAGGGCGGCACCACGTTCCACTTCCTCCGGGCCACACCGGCCGAGGCGCTCGCGACCGCGCGTGCGGCGGCGGACGGGGGAGACGTACGCATCGGCGGTGGGCCGACGGTGGTGCGCGACTTCCTGGCCGCCGGGCTCGTCGACCACATGCACGTGGTGCAGGTGCCCATCGTGCTGGGGCGCGGGGTCCGGCTGTGGGACGGCCTCGAGGGGGTCGAGGCCGACTTCGACGTCGAGACCACCGCCTCGCCCAGCGGGGTCACGCACCTCGTGTTCACCCGCAAGCCCGGTGCTTGACGCGGGGCGCGTGGGAGTCCGCCCGGGATGACCTACTCGTCGACCTTGATCCGCACCCGGTCCACCACCGGCCGCCCGGTGCTCCCCATCCCGACGGTCGCGGTGCCGTCGAACGCGAGGACGACGATGCCGTCGGGCGTCGCCATGCGCAGCCGGGCGCCGGTGACCCGGATCTGGTCGCCGTGCAGCTCGACGTCAGGGCGACGCTCCCAGCCGCGCCACCAGTCGTACGAGACCACTCCGTGGTCGATGGCGACCGTCAACGAGACCGGGCAGGTGATGGAGTAGTCGGGCCGGCAGTTGGCGAACTGGCGCCAGGTCAGGGCGACCGCGCGCTCCTCGGTCTGCTTGGTCGGCTCCAGCGGCACGCTGGGCAGGGGCGTGGCCTCGCCCGCGACGACGGACAGGGGCGTGGGGCTGCTGGTGAACCAGGGGTCGATGCGCTGCTGACGCTCGTAGACCGCGGCGAAGAGCGGCTGCTCGGTCTCCTCGACGCTGGCGTCGTACGACGGGCGCCGCACCACGTGAACGCCCCCGAGGAACAGGTCGCTGAGCAGGATGCCGGGCACCTCGGGCACGGAGTCACCCAGCGAACCGACGAGCCCTTCCACCACCCGCCACTCCTCGTGGTCCCCACGTTCGCCTGCCAGTCGGCCCAGCACGACCCGGCGCGCGTGCTCCTGCCCGTCCAGCCGGTACCGCACGCTCGCCGCGACGAACGAGTCGAGCTCGTCCGACCCGGCGACGTCGGGGACCTCGTCCAGCGGCTCGACGTCGCCGACGGAGACGACCTCGATCCGCTCGGTGGCCAGGTCGAGGAGCTCCACCGCCGTACGCATCGCCGCCGGACTGTCGCTCGCCGACATCTCGGCCAACTGCACCAGCTCCTCGCCCTCCCCGGTGGCGACCAGGTCGACGTACGTCTCGAGCGCCGCCTGTGCGTCCCGTGCCGTGGTCAGCCGTGGGAGCACGGTCGCGCCGACCGCCCCGAGCAGCACGACGACGAGAGCAACCACCAGCAGGTGGCGGCGGGAGAGGCGGGCCATGCGGCCGAGCATGCCCCCACGCGACGGGCCCAACCCTGCGACACGCCCCCGTGCCGCGGCTGACGCGGACGAAAAAGTTCAGGGAAGGCGGGTACGGAACGCGCGCCCACCGCGTCATGGTGAGTACGTAACCACGGAGGAGACACCATGCCGAGCTCGAGACGCGCCGCCCGCGAGGCGGAGTTCACCGAGTTCGCACGCGCCCGGATGCCGCAGCTGTACTGGGCCGCGTGGTTGCTGTGCAACGACCACCACCGTGCCGAGGACCTCGTCCAGGAGACCTTGGCCAAGGTGTACAGCCACTGGGGTGCGCGGATCGACAACCCGACCGCGTACGCCCACACCACGTACCTCACCCACCCTCACGCCCGCCGCGGCGGACCGGATCCTCGACCACGCCCTGGTGGGGGGCGCCCGCCGCCGTCGACGTCGTCACCTGGTGACCGCCACCTGCTCGCTCGCCGCCGCGGCCGTCGTCGCCACCGGGGCCGCGGTCGCGACCCTCCCGACCGCACCCCAGGAGCGCGACGACGTGGCGACCGCGCCGGCCGCGGCGCCCGAGCCCACCGCGTACGACCTGGGGTCGGCCACCGAGGTCCCCGAGGGGCCTGTGGTCGAGACCTCCCGCGCGGTTGCCGGGGACGCCGCGCTCGACGCCACGCTGCGCGCGCTGCTCCCGGCCGGCACGGTCGAGGGCCTGGAGGTGCACCACGTCGAGAGCTCCGACCCCAGCCACATGGCTGACAAGACCCGCGACGGACGCCGCCTCGACCTCACCCTCGACGGACGCGCCGTGAGCGTGACGATCCAGCGGTGGGACGGGTACGCGGCCGTCGGCATCGACGCCGAGGGCCTCGACGCCGAGGACTTCCAGTCCGGGGACCTCGACCCCCAGCAGCGGGCGGCCACCACCGCGCGTGAGGCCTGCGGCGGCTCGTACCAGGTGTTCCCCGCGATCGAGTGCGAGCAGGGCGACGGAGGCTGGTACTCGGTGGCGCGTCCCTCGCAGGGCGCCGCGAGCCCGGCCGACGCCAAGGAGCTGCTGGTCGAGTTCTACTCCGAGGACGGCTACGTGGTCCGCGTCGACTCGTACAACTCTGCCGGCGAGAAGCTCGGCCAGCCTCTGTCGTCGGCCACTCCGCTCGACGTCCAGCAGTCGCTCGCGCTGGCGACCAGCGCCCGCTGGTTCACGGCCGGGTGACCTCGGAGTGACGGTCGCGGACCGGACCGGGGCAGCCCCGGGCCGGTCCGCGTTTCCGCGCGCGCAGGGTGGGAACGATGCCGGGGTCGTGCCACGCCCCAGGAGGTCCCATGTCGACGCCCCAGCCGCCCGCCGGCCCCCCGCCCGGGCCGTACGGTCCGCCCGCCCCGGCCAAGCCCCGTTCCGCGACCCTGCTGGTCGTGGTGCTCGCGGTGCTGGTCCTCCTGGTCGCGGGACTGGCGGTGGTCGCGACGTTCGTGACCGGCGGGGACGACTCGCCCCAGGGAGGCAAGGGGGCCGTGACCGGCGGGACCGACGACGGCGACGGCGACGAATCCGGCAACGACGGTGACGACAGCGGAGACGACGACAGCGGTGACGACGAGGACGGTGACGACGAGGGCGACGAGCCGGTCGCCGACTGGCCGGGCGACGAGTGGTTCGAGGGCACGGGCAGGCTCAAGGTCGGCCCGAACCGCATGGTCAACCCGTGCCGGGTGCTCCCGCTGTCCGTCGTCGAGGAGATCTACGGAGAGTTCCCCGACGACCGGTACGTCCGTGAGGAGACGGGGCATCGCAACGTCAGCGCCCACGGTGTGTCGACCGGCTCGTACGACACCAGCTGCCTCTACGAGGACGTGGTGGCTCTCAACGCCTCCCAGACCACCGACCGTCAGGCCGAGAGCCGGGTCTTCGGCGACGTCTTCCTGCTCCCCGAGGAGGTCAAGCCGCGGCTCAAGCGGTTCCGCAAGGCGGCCGACGCGGTGGACCTGCCCGAGGTCACCGAGCTGGTCGACGCGCTGGAGGAGTCCGGCAAGGCGTACCTGAGGTACCGCCGCACCTACGACGGCGCCGTGCTGGAGCAGCTCGACCCCTCGACCGCCGTCTTCCCCAGCGGGTTCGGGATGTTCGAGTTCACCCTCGTCGAGGGGACGGTCACCTACGACCTCGACATGTGGGTGCCGTCCGGCTCGGAGGAGACCTTCACCCCTGAGGAGACCGGCATCCTTCTGCAGCGCGTGGCCCAGACCGTCGCTGCCGTACGGGAGCGCGCCGCAGACCCGGAGGTGACGGCGGCCCCCGTGCCCACGCTGATGGGGGACGAGTCCGGCGTGGGCGACACCCCCTTCGTCGAGCCGTGCGCCCTGCTCTCGCCGGAGGTCTTCGAGAAGGTCGTCGGTGCCGCCGAGAACAAGCCCGCCAGCCGGTACCTGCTGCCGAAGACGCCCCGGACGTACACCGCGACGGACTCGCGTGCCAGCTCCGCCAGCTGTGAGCGGTCCCGGTTGTGGCCGTCCATCGACAGCACCACGGTGTCGGTGGACATCTCGTACGCCCCGTCCCAGGCCGTGCTCAGGAAGTCGCTGAACAGCGTCGGGAAGGCGAACTCGCTGCTCCACCTGGAT
>NZ_JBJEHY010000031.1:0-4066 GCF_051876515.1 Nocardioides sp.
GCACCCGAGGGGGTGAAGCGCAGCTCCGGGTCGTCGACGAGGTTGCCGACCACGGTGATGTTGGTCTCGCCTGCCATGTCAGGTCTCCCTTGGATCCAGAAGTGATGTCGTGGCCATCATTGCTGTGGCCACTGACATCGGGAAGTGGTCATCCACAACCCGTCAGGCGACGGGGCGGAGGACCTTCGTGCGCAGGATCGACTCGTTCAGCGTGAGCTGGCGGTCGAACTCCTTGACCGTGGCGGGCTCGGCGGTCAGGTTGATGACCACGTAGATCGCCTCGGCGTTCTTCTTGATCTCGTACGCGAGACGGCGGCGTCCCCAGACGTCGACGGACTCGACAGAGCCGCCGTCGTTGCGGATCACGCCGAGGTACTTGTCGAGCGACGGCTCAATGGTGCGCTCGTCGAGGCTCGGGTCGAGGATGACCACAACTTCGTAGTTACGCATAGCGGGTCTCCACCTCCTTCGGACTCAAGGCGGCCACGGACTTTCCGTGGCAGGAGGGCTGTGCGTTCCCGTCCGGAGCGGCAGGGCCGACCGGGCGGGCCGTCTGTGGCCGGACACCGTCGGCGGGCCGGTGGACACAGACCGGGCAAGGCTAGCAGCGGGGCGGGCGCGGACCAGAATCCGTACGGACCCCGATTTCTCGCCTGTGGACGGTTCCTGGCCGGTCCGCGCGGGCCGCCCCACCGCCCTGTGGAGGACCGGTCCGCACGGTCCTCCGGCGGCTAGCGTCGAGGGATGCCGCGCCACTCCTCGGGCACCGTCCTGCCACGCCGCTCCCCAGGCACCGCCGACTCCTCGGTCCTGGCCGGACGGTTCGCGATGCTGGACCAGATCGGCGCCGGCGGCATGGGGTCGGTCTGGCGGGCCGTCGACCTGCGCAGCGGGGAGGTCGTGGCGGTCAAGGTGCTCGGCCACCACACGGGGTCGCTGCTGGCCCGCTTCGTGCGCGAGCAGGCCGTACGCATCCGGCACCCGCACGTGGCCGCCCCCACCGGGTGGGCCGCCGACGACGACGTGGTGCTGCTCTCGATGGACCTGGTCAGCGGCGGCTCCGTCACCGACCTGCTGGCCGAGCACGGCCCGCTGCCGGCGGGGTACGTCGCCCGCCTCGTCGAGCAGGTCCTGCTCGCCCTGGCCGCGGTCCACGGCGCCGGGCTGGTCCACCGCGACCTCAAGCCCTCCAACCTTCTGCTCGAGGCGACCGGCGAGGGCCCACCGCACGTACGCCTGGCGGACTTCGGCGTGGCGGCCGCGGTCGACGACCGTCGCTTCACCACCACTCCGGGCGCCATCGGCACGGACGGCTACATGGCCCCCGAGCAGGAGCAGGGCGCCCCGCCCGAGCCGGTCCAGGACCTGTACGCCCTGGGCCGCGTGGCGTGGCAGCTGGCCACCGGGGTCCCGCCGTCGCGCCAGGACCGCATCCCCTCGCACCCGTTGCGCCCGCTCCTCGAACGGCTCCTGGTGCGTGACCCCGCCCAGCGCGTGCCGAGCGCCGAGGCCGCCCTGCACCTCCTGCGCCGCCTGGAGATCCCGTGGGAGCCCGGGCCACCGGTCCCCGACCGGTTGGGTCCGGCCCCGGCCGGGCCCCGTCGCGGCACCGACTGGGCGGGCTGGCTCGCCGTCGCCGGGTGCACGGCCGCGCTCCTCGGTTGTCTGACCGCACTCCTAGGCTGGTGGCCATGACCTCCTCCACGCCCACCCAGCTCGCCATCGGCGCCCACGTCGACCAGACCGACCCCGTCGGCGAGGCCCTCGCGCGCGGCACCTCGATCGTGCAGATGTTCCTGGGCAGCCCGCAGAGCTACAAGGGACCGGTCGTGGAGTACGCGGGCGGCGCCGAGGCGCTGCGTGCGGCCGCCGAGGAGGCGGGGGTCGACCTGGTCGTGCACGCCCCGTACATCGTCAACGTCGCCACGACCAACAACCGGGTCCGGATCCCCAGCCGCAAGCTGCTGCAGCAGCACATGGACGTCGCGGCCGAGATCGGCGCCAAGGGGCTGGTCGTCCACGGCGGGCACGTCGACAACAAGTCCGACGACCCCGCGGTGCTGGAGAAGGGGTTCGACAACTGGCGCAAGGCGGTCGAGGCGACCGACATCAAGGTGCCCCTGCTGATCGAGAACACCGCCGGCGGCGACCACGCGATGGCCCGCCAGCTCGACCGGATCGCGCGGCTGTGGGACGCGGTCAGCGCCGCCGAGGGGTCCGAGGCCGTGGGCTTCTGCCTCGACACCTGCCACGCGTGGGCGGGCGGCATCCACCTCGGTGACGCCGTCGAGCAGATCCGCGCGATCACCGGGCGCATCGACCTGGTCCACGCCAACGACTCCCGCGACGGCTTCGACTCCGGCGCCGACCGGCACGCCAACTTCGGCGCCGGGCAGCTGCCGCCCGACGAGTTCGTGGCCGTCGTGCGCGAGGCCGGCGCGCCCGTGGTGTGCGAGACGCCCGGCGGGGCCACTGAGCACCTGGCCGACATCGCCTGGCTCCGCGAGCACCTCTGAGCGGGTCGTCCGAACTATTTCGGCCCACGTGGCAACCGATCCGGCTCGCACCGCGTCTGTGCAGGTGTGGAGCCGGGTCGGCGCGGGGGCACGGCCCGGCTCCCGCCCTGTAGCCTCGGCCGGGTGACATCTCCCCTGACCGTCCGGCCGATCACGCCCGCCCAGCACCGCGAGTTCATCGCGTCGAGGGGCTCGGCAAGCTTCCTGCAGACCCCCGGGTGGGCCCAGGTGAAGTCGGAGTGGCGGGCCGAGTCACTCGGCTGGCACCGCGGCGAGGAGATTGTCGGCGCCGCCCTGGTGCTGTACCGCCAGGTCCCCAAGGTCAAGCGCTACCTCGCCTACCTGCCCGAGGGGCCGGTGATCGACTGGTCCGGCGACGACCTGGCCGACTGGCTGGCCCCGATGACCGCGCACCTCAAGAAGCAGGGCGCCTTCGGCGTACGCATCGGGCCCCCGGTCATCACGCGCCGCTGGTCGGCCGAGCAGGTCAAGGCCGGCATCGCCGACGAGTCCGTACGCCGCCTCGGCGATCTCGTCCCGACCGAGCGCTCCCGCGAGGGCGCAACCGTCGTCTCCCAGCTGCGCGAGCTGGGTTGGCAGCCTCAGGCCGTCGAGGGCGGGTTCGCCGCCGGCCAGCCGCAGCACAACTTCGTCATCCCGCTGGTCGACGCCGACGGCACACCGCGTACCGAGGACGACGTCCTCAAGGGGATGAACCAGCTCTGGCGGCGCAACATCAAGAAGGCCGACAAGCTGGGTGTCGAGGTCGTCCGCGGCACCCGCGAGGACCTGCGCGCCTTCCACGACCTGTACGTCCACACCGCCGAGCGCGACCACTTCACCCCCCGCGGCTACCGCTACTTCGAGGTCATGCACGACGCGCTCGTGGCGGAGGACCCCGACCGGTTCCAGGTGTGGCTGGCCCGCCACGAGGGCGACCTGGTGGCGGCCACGATCGCGATCCGCGTCGGCTCCCACGCCTGGTACTCCTACGGCGCGTCCTCGACCGAGAAGCGCGAGGTGCGCGGCTCCAACGCCGTCCAGTGGGCGATGATCCGCGACGCGCTCGCTGCGGGCGCGCACGTCTACGACCTGCGCGGCATCACTGAGACGCTCGACCCCGCCGACCCCCACGTCGGCCTGATCCAGTTCAAGGTCGGCACCGGCGGTGAGGCCATCGAGTACGTCGGCGAGTGGGACCTCCCGCTGAGCCGGCTGATGTACCTCGCCTTCACCGAGTACATGAAGCGCCGCGGCTGAGGGGGCTGGAGCAATGGGTCTGGACCTCACCGTCGACGGCGCCCGCTGGCGGGAGCACCTGCGCGCGACCGCCGCGGCCACCCCGGGGCTCGTCCCAGTGGCCAAGGGCAACGGGTACGGCTTCACGTTGGGCCGCCTCGCGCGCCGCGCCCAGTGGCTCGACGGCCAGTCGGCCAGCACGGGCACCCCGATCGACCTGCTGGCCGTCGGCACGTACGACGAGCTGGGCGAGGTGGTCGACCGGTACGCCGGCGACCTGCTCGTCCTCACCCCGTGGCGCTCCTTCCAGG
>NZ_JBJEHY010000032.1:0-17525 GCF_051876515.1 Nocardioides sp.
CCCCTCCACCTCGGACATGTCGACGTCCTCGCGCACGTCCTGCCCGCGCCACGCCACGAGGCGCGCGCTGCGCAGCGGCGCCGCGGGAGCCACGCTGGGCACCTCGTCGCCGCGCAGCTGGGCCACCACCTGCGCCAGGTGGGCGGCCCCGTGCACACGGACCCCCGGAACCAGCGCCGCCTCGGCGGCCTGGGCCTCCGGCACGTGCACGTCGGTCACCCCTGCCGCGGCTGCCGCGATCACCATCGGCAGCACGCCCGGAACGGGACGCACGGCCCCGGACAGCGAGAGCTCACCGAGGAAGACCGTGGAGGCGAGCGCCTCCGCCGGGATGGGCGCCTCCTTGCCGCCGTCCGGGGTGTCGTGGCCCAGTCCCGCACTGATCGCGGCGGCCTTCACCGCCACGGCGATGGCCAGGTCGAAGTGGCTCCCCCGTTTGGGGAGGTCGGCCGGCGCCAGCAGGACGGTGACCCGGCGTGAGGCCGGCCACGGGCCGACTGCATTGCTCACCGCCATCCGAACCCGGTCACGTGCCTCCGCCAGCGAGGCGTCGGGACGGCCGACCAGGGCGATGCCGACGACGCCTGTCGAGACGTCGACCTGCACGTCGATCAGGTGTCCCTGCGAACCGCGCAGCGAGACCGTCCGGGCCGTGGCGAACGCCATCAGCCGATCCCCCGGACGTGCTCCAGGCTCATCTCACCGCGGCGCGGGCGCATCACGGCCACCATGTCCAGACGGACCTCGCGCGGCCGCGCCTGGTGGACCGCCAGCCACCGCGCCGCGAGCCGGCGGAGCCGCGCGACCTTGCGCTCGTCGACCGCCTCGTGCGGGCTGCCCCCGACGGAAGAGCTGCGGGTCTTGACCTCGCAGACCACCAGGTCGTCCCCGTCGCGGAGCACCAGGTCGATCTCGCCCGCGTCACACCTCCAGTTGCGGTCGAGCAGGACCATCCCGGCCGCGACGAGGTGCCGGGCCGCCATTTCCTCGCCCCACGCGCCGAGGCTCAGGTGCGGGGCGGGCGGGCGATGGGAATCGGGCGTGACGGGGGTGCGCTGCGGCATGGGGCCTCCTGGTGTGGGAGGCACCAGCACAGTGCACGGCGCGCTCAGGCGGGAGGCCGTTCACCACGCCTGTGGAGAACGCTGACCGGGGCCTGCTGTGAACGACCGGGCACCTCACGCCTTGGAGGGGTCGAACTCCTCCTGGGCCAGCTCCTCGACGTTGACGTCCTTGAAGGTGAGCACCTTGACGTTCTTGGCGAAGCGGGCCGGACGGTACATGTCCCACACCCAGCAGTCGCTCATCGAGACCTCGAAGAAGACGTCGCCGTTGTCGGTCCGCGCCTTCACGTCGACGGCGTTGCACAGGTAGAACCGTCGGTCCGTCTCGACGACGTACTTGAAGATGTTCACCACGTCGCGGTACTCGCGATAGAGGGTCAGCTCCATCTCGGTCTCGTACTTCTCGAGATCCTCCGCGCTCATGGCACCTCCGTACGCTCCGGGCTCTGCTCGAGCCTAGCCTTCTGTCCGAGGCCGGGGACGAGATCTCCCACTCCCGGCAGGTTCCACGAGCGCCGGTGGTGCTCCGAAGGGCCGCAGCGCGCCAACGCCTCGACGTGGTGGGCCGCGGAGTAGCCCTTGTTGTCGTCCCAGCCGTACTCGGGGAAGTCGGCTGCCAGACCGACCATGTACGCGTCGCGCGTCGTCTTCGCCAGCACGCTGGCCGCCGCCACCGCGGCGCACTTCATGTCGCCCTTGACCATCGTCACCACGTCGAGGGACCACGGCGCGCCGACGTCCTCACCGACGGTCGGCACCTCGCCGAACAGGCCCGGCTGGTCGGGCGGGGTGAGGTAGTCGTGGTTGCCGTCGAGAAGCACCAGGTCGGGAACGACGTCCAGCCCTGCCAGCGCACGGCGCCCGGCCAGGCGCAGTGCCGCCATGATCCCGAACTCGTCGATCTCCGCCGGCGAGGCGCTGCCCACCGCGTGGGCTACCGCCCAGCGACGGATCCGCGGGGCGAGCGCCTCCCTGGCCGCCGGCGTCAGGAGCTTGCTGTCGCGGACCCCGGTGGGGGCCGTGCGCGTCTTCTCGGTCACCACCACCACGCCGAGGGTCACCGGGCCCGCCAGGGCGCCGCGACCCACCTCGTCGATGCAGGCCAGGTGCACCGCGCCGCGCTCGCGGAGCAGGGCACGCTCGTGCCGCAGCGAGGGCCTCGTGCCGGCCACGGCGGCCTACTGCGGGTCGGGGACGTCGTCGAAGGCGTCCGCCGTGCCGATCCAGTCGAAGCGGTCGGCGGGCCACAGCAGGACGAACACCTTGCCGACGACGTCGTCGATCGGGACGAACTCGTGGCCCGGGACGCAGTCGGTCTCGTCGGTGCGACACATGTGCTCGGACGAGTCGGCGGACGAGCCCCGGTTGTCGCCCATCACCCAGATCTTCCCCTCGGGGATCACCCCGGAGGTCCACTTGTCCTCGCACTGCGACGGGTTCGGTCCCGCGCACCCGGAGACGGGCATCCGGATGTACGGCTCGTCCACGGGTTCGCCGTTGACCAGCAGCCGGCCCTTCTTGTCGCAGCACTCCACGGTGTCACCGGGCAGCCCGATGACCCGCTTCACCAGGTGCCCACCGGTCGGGTACAGACCGATCTTCGACATGGCCTTGACCAAGATGTTGTCGGGCGTCTCGCTGACCCCCTGGAGCCAGCCTCCGGGGTCCTTGAACACGACGACGTCACCACGCTGGGGGCCGTTGTCGCCCCAGTACGAGACCTTCTGCACGAGGATACGGTCGTCCTTGACCAGACCGGGCTCCATCGACTGCGAGGGGATGTAGAAGGCCTGCAGCAGGAACGTCTTGATGACCACCGCCATCAGCACGGCGAAGCACAGCAGCAGGATCGACTCCAGCCACAGCGGCAACGGCGCCTTCTTGGCCTTCTTCTCGGACGTCACAGGCTTCTCGGTCTTCCCGGTCGGGTCAGGCTCACTCGGAGCTCTGTCATGGGTGTCGCGGGGTACGGACGCCGACGGCCGCGACCCCTCGCCCTCGGCGGGCTGGAGGGAGTCGCGGCCGTCGTTGCTCACGCGCAGAGACTAGCCAGAGGCTGGTCAGAGCTCGCGGCGCTCCTTGATCTTGGCTGCCTTGCCGCGCAGGTTGCGCAGGTAGTACAGCTTGGCGCGGCGGACGTCACCGCGGGTCACGACCTCGATCTTCTCGAAGATCGGGGAGTTCAGCGGGAACGTACGCTCCACACCGACGCTGAAGGAGACCTTGCGGACGGTGAAGGTGCGGCCGATGCCGGAACCGTGGACACGGATCACGACGCCCTGGAACACCTGGACACGAGAGCGGTTGCCCTCGATGACCTTGACGTGCACCTTGACGGTGTCACCGGCGCGGAAGTCCGGGACGTCGTCGCGCTTGATCGAGTTGCCGAGCTCGGCAATGACGTTGGTCATGTCTGCTCCTCACGGATGCCACAGGTCATACGCGGGTTGCTTGGGTGTGTACGAGGCTCCCGACGTGACCCGGCCGGTGCGCCCCCTGTGGCAGGTGCGGCCCGGCGTCCCCCGGGGCGTACGTCCGGGCGAACTGGGTCTGAGAACCGAGGGGCAAGTCTGCCAGAGCCCGGCTCCGGGTGGAAATCGGCCCTCAGCGCTTGCGGCGCGGCTTGACCAGCAGCAGCGCGCCCTCGCCGGCCGGCCCGGCCTCCCGGTAGCCGGCGCGGCTGTAGCGACGCAGGTTGTCCACGCTGCCGGATCCGGTGAAGAGGAGGAACCTGGTCACCGAGGCCGGCGCCTGCGACTCGGCGTGCTCGAGCAACCGCCGACCGAGGTTGTGTCCCTGGAGGTCGGGGGCCACCATCAGGCGTCCGATGTCCCAGGTGTCGCCGGGCGCGCGCCCGTCCTCGAGGGTGGCCCGTACGGCGCCCACGATGCGGCCGGAGCGACGCAGCACCCACGTGTGCCACTGCCCCATCCACTCCTGCACCTGCTCGAGGGACTCGTGCAGCGCGTGGATCTCCAGGGTGTCGTTGGCCAGCGCCTCCTGGACCCAGCAGGCCCGCTGGAGCGTGAGGATCTCCCCCGCGTCGTCGGGCTGGGCGACCTCCAACGTCGTCGCGTCGGCGACGGGGATCCTGGTCGCGAGGTCCGGGCGACGGGTGAGGGTCCGCTCGACGCGCTGGGCGTGCCGCCAGGAGGCCACCTTGCCGTGGTCGCCCGAGAGCAGCACCGGCGGGACCTCCCGGCCGCGCCAGGCGGCCGGCTTGGTGTAGACGGGGTACTCGAGGAGCCCGTCCTCGTGGGACTCCTCGGTGAGGGACTCGGGGTTGCCCATGAAGCCGGGCAGCAGCCGCACCACGGCCTCGGTGACCGCCAGGGCGGCCACCTCTCCCCCGTTGAGCACGTAGTCGCCCAGGGAGAGCTCGACGACCTCGCCGAGCGTGGCGGCCTCGTCGATGACCCGCTGGTCGATGCCCTCGTACCGGCCGCAGGCGAAGACCAGGTGCTCGCGTGTGGACAGCTCCCGGGCGAGCGCCTGGTTGAACGGCTGCCCGCTGGGCGTGGTGAAGACGATGGTCGGGCGTGCCTGGGCGTCCACCGCGACCGCGTCGAGCGCCTCGCCCCACGGCTCCGGTTTCATGACCATGCCCGCACCACCGCCGTACGGGGTGTCGTCGACGGTGCGGTGCCGGTCGCGGGCCCAGTCGCGCAGGTCGTGCACCCGCAGGTCGAGCAGACCCTTGTCGCGGGCCTTGCCCGGCAGCGACAGGTCGAGCGGCGCAAGGTAGTCGGGGAAGATCGAGATGACGTCGATGCGCACGGATCAGTCCTCGGGGTGCGGTGCGACCAGGCCCGGTCGGTCCGCGACGACGACGCGGCCCGCCTCCAGGTCCACCTCGGGCACCAGCGCGGCCACGAACGGGACCAGGGCGTCGCGCCCGTCTGGCGTCCGGATGCTCAGCAGGTCCTGGGCGGCACCGTGGACCACCGCCGTCACCAGTCCGAGCTCGGTGCCCTCGAGGTCCAGCGCGACCAGGCCGACCAGCTGGTGGTCGTAGTACTCCTCGGGGTCCTCGGGCGTCTCACCGGCGGGGATGGTGGCGTGCAGGACCGTCCCACGCAGCGCCTCCGCCGCGGTCCGGTCGGCCACCTCCTGCAGGGTCAGCAGGAGCGTCCCCTGGTGCCAGCGGGCCTTGACGACCGTGACCTCGCGCAACGTCGAGGAGGAGTCGCGGGGCGGTAGTGCGCGCAGCCGGGCACCGGGAGTGAAGCGTCGCTCGGGAGAGTCCGTGCGGACGTCGACGGTCACCTCGCCGCGGATGCCGTGCGGCTTGCCGACGCGGGCCACCACCACCTCGACCGGGTCGTCACCTTGCTGCCTGGGCTTGTCACTCACGGCCATGAGGCTAGCCGTCCGGGGCGGATCGCGGTCGTCCAGGGCGGGGGCGAGCGGCCCGAACCGGGCTCACCAGGTGAGCCGGGTGCCGCTGGCGCCGACGAGGACGTCCTCCATCTCGTCGATCTCCCCGATGAGGGCGGTGCGACCGGGGCGGTCGACGAACTGCAGGGCTGCCTCGACCTTGGGGCGCATGCTCCCGACAGCGAACTCCCCGGCCTCCAGGTGGTGGCGCAGCTCCTCGGTGCCGACGTCTCCCAGCGCCCTCTGCTCCGGAGCCCCGAAGTTGACCATCACGGCGGGGACCGACGTGAGCAGGACCAGCAGGTCGGCGTCGACGAGCTCGGCCACCAGGACGGCGGTGAGGTCCTTGTCGACCACGGCCTCGACGCCCCGCAGCCCCGCGCCGTCGAGCGTGACGGGGACCCCTCCCCCGCCGCCCGCGACGACCGTGACCCCCGCACGCACCAGCGCCGTGATCGCCTCCGCCTCGACGATCCGCAGGGGACGTGGGGAGGCGACGACGCGACGCCATCCGCGACCGCTGTCCTCGACGACCTCGACCGGGTGCCGGTACGCGGCCAGCACGTCGTCGCGCGTGGCGTGGAACGGCCCGATCGGTTTGCCCGGGGCTTCGAAGGCGGGGTCGCGGGCGTCCACGACGGTCTGCGTGACCAGCGCCACCGCGGTGCCGGGGACGCCCTCGGCCGTGAACTCGTCGGCCAGCGCCTGCTGGAGCCAGTACCCCACCGATCCCTGGCTCATCGCGACGCAGGTGTCGAGCGGCATGGCCGGGGTCTCCTCGGAGTCGGCGCGCTCACTGGTCAGCACGATGTTGCCGACCTGGGGGCCGTTCCCGTGCACCACGACGAGACTGTGCCCCGAGGCCACCAGCGGGACGAGTCGGCGCGATGCCTCGTCCGCGACCTCCTGCTGCGCGGCGGCGGAGGCGCCGCCGTTCCTCAGCAGGGCGTTGCCGCCCAGCGCCACCACGATGGTTGCCATGGTCCATCCTCGCAGGGGGCCGGACGGGTGGCCACCCACGAGAACGCCACGAGGGCGCCGCCCCGGATGGGGTGACGCCCTCGTGGTGACGCTGTGTGTCGCTCAGCGACGACGGTCGGTGTCGACGAAGTCGACACGGGCGCCGCCACGGCCCGCGAGGGCCGAGATCACGGTGCGGAACGCGGTGGCCGTACGGCCGTTGCGCCCGATCACCTTGCCGAGGTCGTCGGGGTGGACCCGGACCTCCAGGATCGAGCCCCGGCGCAACTGCTTGTCGCGCACGGTGACCTCGTCAGGGTTGTCGACGACGCCCCTCACGAGGTGCTCGAGTGCCTCGGCCAGCACGGCACTCACGCCTCGGTGGTCTCGGCCTCGGCCGGAGCCTCAGCAGCAGCCTCGGCGGGGGCCTCGGCAGCGGCCTCGGCGGGCGCCTCCTCAGCCTTCTCCTCGGTCTTCTTGGCCTTCTTGGTCACCGCCGCGCCCTTGGGCTCGTTGGCGGCCTCCTTGAGGGCCTCGTTGAAGATGTCCAGCTTGCTGCGCTTGGGCTCCTTGACCTTGAGGGTGCCCTCGGCACCCGGGAGGCCCTTGAACTTCTGCCAGTCACCGGTGATCTTGAGGAGAGCCTCGACGGCCTCGGTGGGCTGGGCGCCCACGCCGAGCCAGTACTGGGCCCGCTCGGAGGTGACGTCGATCAGCGACGGCTCCTCCTTGGGGTGGTACTTGCCGATCTCCTCGATGACGGCGCCGTCGCGCTTCTTGCGCGAGTCGACGACGACGATGCGGTACTGGGGAACGCGGATCTTGCCCAGGCGCTTCAGGCGAATCTTGACGGCCACGGTTGTGGTGTCTCCTCGAAAGTTGTGGTCTTGGTGAGCGTCACCGGCGCCAGGTGGGGAAACACCGGGCCGGAGCCGTTCGATGGGCCGTGTGCCGGAGGGGTGAGAGGGTCCGACCAGCACAGGACTCAAGGGGCAATCTTGCCAGAGACTCCCCTGCGCCCACCAATCGGGCCCGCGAGCGTGGACAGCGGCGCGCTCAGGCGTCCAGACCGACGGCCCGGCGCAACGGTCCCAGCCCCTCGACGCGCAGCGGATCCGGGTCCCGGACCAGGTCCTCGGGCGCCAGCACGAGCCGCTCGTTGAGGGCCAGCTCACCGCGTCGGGGCAGCCGCCGCACCCCGTTGGAGCGGTACCCGACCTTCGCGGAGACCGCGCGCGAGGCGGGGTTGTCCAGGAAGGCTCCCGAGGTGATCTCGGTGAAGTCGAGGTGGTCGAAGGCCAGCTCGCACACGGCCCGGCGCATGGCGGTCCCGATCCCCCGGCCGTGGAACTCCCGGCCCAGCCAGGAGCCGGTCTCCCCGGTACGGACGACGAGGAAGTCGCTGGTGGACAGCCCCTGGGTGCCGACGAGGCGCCCGTCCCACAGCACCGCCAGGTTGAGGTCCCAGGCGGCTACCGAGAAGTCCGCGCGTGCACGCCAGTGGTAGGCGGCGGTGTTGCGTCGCAGCTCCTCGGCAGGTGCGTCGGTCCAGGGGAAGTAGAAGGGCATCGTGGCGGGATCGTGGATCCCGCCGGCGGCCAGGTCGCACAGGCCGACGAGGAGCTCGTCGGTGATGCCGCGCATCTCCAGGGGACCTCGCGACACCGTGAGGCCGAGGGGTGGGAACAGGTCCTCCAGTGCCGTCATGGCGCCACCCTAGGGACGGGCACGACGACACCGCCAATGCATTCCGCACGCACGTGGAGCAGACCAGACACGCACGGGTGCGTGTGCTGCGGGCCGATCAACGGTAGACAGGACCTGTGAGCCACGACCCGCAGCAGCCCCAGTCCGGCAACCCCTACTCCGGTCCCCCCGGCGGTGGCCAGCCGTACGGGCAGGGTCAGCAGCCACCGGCCCAGCCGTACGGCCAGAACCAGCCGTACGGTCAGGCGCCGTACGGCACCAGCGGCTACCCGGCGCAGTCGTACCAGCCGCCCAGCGCCCCCAAGAAGCCGCGCCCGAGCGCCTGGTGGTGGCTCGGTCCGGCGCTCCTGCTCGTCGGGGCGCTGGTCTCGGTCATCGTCGCCGTCTCCCTCATCGCGGATACCGTCAACCTGCCCCGCACGGAGGTGCCGGTCGACGGGAGCGAGTACGAGGTCACCACCACCGACGGCGTCAGCTACCTCGTCTGGAGCGACGCTGCGGTGAGCTTCCTGCAGTGCACCGTGACCGACGCCGACGGCTCCGCGATCACGCTGCGCTCCCCCAGCGGGGAGTTCACGGTCAACGAGTGGGACGCCGTCGGGCAGTTCACGGCTCGCGGGGAGAAGGCTCTGGTGACCTGCCAGGACGACGCGGCGGTGACCGCCTCGGCAGTACGGGTCAGCGAGTCCCCCGAGGCGAGCGGCGTCGTGGCCAGCGTCCTGCTTCTGATCGTCGTGCCGCTGGTCCTGGGAGGCATCGCGTTCGTGTGGGGCATCGTCCTGCTGATCCTCACCGTGAGCCGACCGTCCCGGCGAGCGAGCCAACAGGCCTGAGACCGCGGCGGCAACCTCCGCGCTCCCCGGGGCGTCCCAGAAACGTGAGCCAGACGCCCCGCGCCCGTGTCCCGCTGAGCCGCCGCTTCCCACTGCTGCTCCCCCTCGCCGTTGCCTTCCACCGCACGCGACGCAGTGCGCGGTGGCTGCTCAGCGACGCGGACTGGGCCACCGGAAGGGCCGAGCAGAGCCTGCCGGTCCGCGTGGCACGTCACGACTCGGTGCTGGTGCGCGACCTGGGCTCGGGGCTGACGGCGCTGCAGCACGGCAAGGTCACCAACCTGCGACTCGCGTCCCCGCGCATCGACGGCCTCCTCGTCGGCCCCGGGGAGACGTTCTCGTTCAACCGGGTCGTCGGCAACTGCACGCGCCGCAAGGGGTACGTCGACGGCCTGCGCCTCGCCAACGGAGAACCGTCCGCGGGGGTGGGTGGAGGCATCTGCCAGATCGCCAACATGCTCCACTGGTTGGTCCTCCACTCCGACCTGACCGTCGTGGAGCGCTCCGAGCACAGCTTCGACGCCTTCCCGGACACCGAGCGCGTGGTGCCCTGGGGCGTGGGCTGCACGATCGTCCACAACTACGTCGACCTGGTGGTGCGCAACGACACCGACCTGACGTTCCAGTTCCGGCTGGCGGTGAGTGCCACGCACCTGCACGGCGAGCTGCTGGCCGACCGGCCGCCGGAGCACGACTACGTCGTCGAGGCCCGCCACGAGCGGTTCGAGCGCAGCGGCGCTGCCGTACACCGCAGCAACGAGATCTGGCGGACGGCGCGCTCCAGGGTCGACGGGACCGTGCGCGGCGAGGAGCTGGTGAAGTCGAACCGGGCCCTGGTCATGTACGAGCCCGACCCCTCCCGGGTGGTCGAGGTCTGACCCGGTCAGGCGACGACCACGCCGCGCAGCACGACGCAGGTGGGGCGACGCAGTACCGAGAGGTCCTTCCTCGGGTCGGCGTCGTAGACGACGAAGTCGGCGCTCGCGCCCTCCTCGATCCCGTCGAACCCGAGCCAGGCCCGGGCCTTCCAGGACGCCGCCGCGATCACGTCGGCCTGCGGCAGACCCATCGCGACCATCGCCTCCACCTCACCGGCGAGCTCGCCGTGCCGTGACGCGCCGCCGCCGTCCGATCCGACGTAGAGGTCCACCCCGGCCTCGTGCGCGGACAGCAGGGTCTCGCGACGTCGCGCGTACAGGTCGTCCATCGTGGCCGAGTACGCCGGGAACTTGTCGCGGCCGTCGGCGGCGAACTGCGGGAACTTCGAGGTCTGCTGCACCGTGGGCACCAGGGCGACGCCCCCGGCCACCATCTGCTCGATGTGCTCGGCGCCCAGGCCCGTGCCGTGCTCGATGCAGTCGATGCCGGCGTCCAGGAGCCCCTGGAGCACGTCGGTCCCGAAGCAGTGGGCGGTGACCTTCGCCCCCTCGGCGTGCGCAGCGTCGATGGCCGCGGTGAACGTGGCGACGTCGAAGGACGGCGCCAGGTCGCCGGCCTCGCGGGAGATCCAGTCCCCCACCAGCTTGATCCAACCGTCGCTCTCGCGCGCCTGCTGCGCTGCGTACGCGACGAGCTGGTCGGGCTCGACCTCGTGGCCGAAGTTGCGGATGTAGCGGCGGGTGCGCGCCAGGTGACGGCCGCAGCGGACCAGCCGGGGCAGGTCGTCGCGCTCGTGCACCCACCGGGTGTCGGTCGGTGAACCGCAGTCGCGCAGCAGCAGGGCGCCGGTGTCGCGGTCGGCCAGGGCCTGCTCCTCCACCTCCGCGTCGCTGATCGCTCCGTGGTCCTCCAGCCCGAGGTGGTTGTGCGCGTCCACCAGTCCCGGCACCAGCCAGCCGCGGGCCGTGGTGGAGACCCCGGGGTGCGGCTCGAACGTCACGCGTCCGTCCACCACGTACACGTCGCGGCTCCCGCCGTCGGGAAGCACCGGGCCGCTGAACTTGAGGACGCTCATGCCGGCACGCTACCGCTGTCACATTTCGGGTAGGCACGCCCGGTGGCCGTCCGCGTTTACTCCACCCGGGCGATGAAATGCCCCGGCCCTCGGTGCCCATGCTGGACGCCCAGACACGAGGAGGCCTCCCATGAGGACCACATCGAGATTGGTCGTACCACTCGCCGCCGTGACGCTGGCAGCAGGACTCGCCGCGTCGCCCGCCACGTCGTCGCCGCCGGACGCCGACCCGCCGTGGACCACCGTTGCCACCGGGCTCGACAACCCCCGGCACCTCAGCGTCGCCGCGGGAGCCGTGTACGTCGCCGAGGCGGGCGTGGGCGGGAGCGGTCCGTGCACCGAGGGCCCCGAGGGACACACCTGCTTCGGGACCTCGGGCGCGATCACCAAGATCAGCAAGGGCACGCAGAAGCGCGTGCTGACCGGTCTGCCGTCGATGGCCGGGGAGGGCGGGGCGAGCGCGGTCGGCCCCACCGACGTCCAGGTCACCGGCAAGGCGTTCACCGTGAGCCTCGGCCTCGGCAACGACCCGGCCGCCCGGGAGGTCCTGCCCGGCAACGGCGCCTGGATGGGCACGCTGGTCACGGGCAGGTTCTCCCACGGGAGCAGCAAGCACTCCGGCACCCCCACCGTGTGGGCCGACCTCGCGGCGCACGAGGCCGCGTACAACCCCGACGGCGTCGACCCGGACTCCAACCCCGGCGGCCTGGTCCGCGTCGGGTCGAAGGCGTACGTCGTGGACGCCGGCGGCAACACGCTCCTGAAGGTGGACCGTGCCGGTCACGTCTCCACGGTCATGGCGTTCGACTCCCCCGGCACGGGGGTTCCTCCGCTGCCCCCGGTACCCATGCAGGCGGTGCCGACCTCGGTGGTGAAGGGCGATGACGGTGCCCTGTACGTCAGCGAGCTGACCGGCTTCCCGTTCGTGCCCGGCGCAGCCCGGATCCACCGCATCGCGCGCAACGGCAGCCACAGCATCTACGCGACCGGGCTGACCAACGTCACCGACCTCGCCTGGTACAAGGGGTCGCTCTACGCCGTGCAGCTGGCGGACGACGGCCTTCTCGCCGGCGGCGAGGGGCTCCCGATGGGCTCACTCGTCAAGGTGTCCACGACCGGCAGCCACACGACGGTGGCAGCCGACCTGCCCGCCCCGTACGGCGTGGCGTTCAACCGGCACACCGCGTACGTGACGACCTGCACCGTCTGCCCCGGCGGCGGCTCGGTCGTGGCGGTCGGGATGCCCTGACTCTCCGGACGGACGGGCCCGCGTGACCAACGACGCGCGGGCCCGTCCTTGGTCTGCTCAGAGGTGGTCGAGCAGCCAGGACGGGCTCATCGCCATCGCACCCTTGCCCTGGACGCGGGCCTGGAGGAAGCGGTCGGCGGTGACCACGGTGACCCGGTGACCGGCCGCGACCGCAGTGTCGACCTGCCGCTCGATCTCGGAGTCGCCGTCCTTCGGCGCGTGCACGGTCCGTACGTGCGCATCGCGTCCGGCGCGCACGCCACCCTTGGCGCCGCCCTCCAGGACGAGCACCACGGTGTCGTGCGGAAGGTCGGCCACCAGCAGCTGCTCGTGCAGACGCCGCGCCGCACCGGCGCGGTCCTTCCACCACCCGTCCGGACGGGTGCCCACCACGTTGGCGCCGTCGACCACCAGGACGGTGCCCATCAGCGCACCGTGACCTGGGCCGGCCGGGACCTCACTTGAGGAACTTGGAGAAGTCCGCGGGGAGGTTGAGGTTGGCGGCCGCCTGCTCGTAGTCGACGTCCTGACCGCCGCCGAACGGGTTGGCCGGACCGCGCTCGTCGGCCGCCTGCTGGGCCGCCGCCTTCTGCTGGGCCGCCTTGGCCGGGTTGCCCGAGGTGCGCTTGCCCTTCTTGCTGACCGCCTTCTTGGGCTGCTTGGCCCCCGACCGCTTGCCGCCACCCATGCCGGGCATGCCCGGCATCCCGGGCATGCCGCCGCCGCGGGCCATCGACTCCATCATCTTGCGGGCCTCGAAGAAGCGGTCCACGAGCTGGTTGACGTCGGTGACCGTACGGCCGGAGCCCTTGGCGATGCGGGCGCGGCGCGAACCGTCGATCATCTTCGGGTTGTCGCGCTCGGCGGGCGTCATCGACTGGATGATCGCCTGGATCCGGTCGATCTCCCGCTCGTCGAAGTTCTCGAGCTGCTCGCGGAACTGGCCCATGCCGGGCAGCATCCCCATGAGCTTGCTCATCGAGCCGAGCTTGCGGACCTGCTGCATCTGCTGGAGGAAGTCCTCCAGGGTGAAGCCGCCCTTGGTGCCGAGCTTCTCGGCGGCCTTCATGGCCTGCTCGGAGTCGAAGGTCTTCTCGGCCTGCTCGATCAGGGTGAGCATGTCGCCCATGTCGAGGATGCGCGAGGCCATCCGGTCGGGGTGGAACAGGTCGAAGTCGGTCATCTTCTCGCCGTTGGAGGCGAACATGACCGGCTTGCCGGTGATCGAGCGGATCGACAGCGCGGCGCCACCGCGGGCGTCGCCGTCGAGCTTGGTGAGGACGACGCCGTCGTACCCGACGCCGTCGAGGAACGCCTGCGCGGTGGTGACCGCGTCCTGACCGATCATCGCGTCGACGACGAAGAGCACCTCGTCGGGCTGGACGGCGTCGCGGATGCTGGCGGCCTGCGACATCAGCTCGGCGTCGACACCGAGGCGACCGGCGGTGTCGATGATGACCACGTCGTGCAGCTTGCGCTTGGCCTCCTCGACGGAGGCGCGTGCGACCGAGACGGGGTCGCCGACGCCGTTGCCGGCCTCGGGAGCGAAGACGGGGACCCCGACGCGCTCACCGTTGACCTGGAGCTGCTGCACCGCGTTGGGGCGCTGCAGGTCGGCGGCGACCAGGATCGGCGTCTTGCCCTGCTCCTTGAGCCACAGGGCCAGCTTGGCCGCCAGGGTCGTCTTGCCGGCACCCTGGAGGCCGGCCAGCATGATGACGGTCGGCCCCGTCTTGGCGTACCGCAGGCGACGCGTCTCGCCGCCGAGGATCTCGACGAGCTCCTCGTGGACGATCTTGATGATCTGCTGCGCCGGGTTGAGGGCCTGGGAGACCTCGGCGTCGCGCGCCCGCTCCTTGACCGCCCCGACGAACTCCTTGACCACGGGCAGGGCGACGTCGGCCTCGAGCAGGGCGATGCGGATCTCGCGCGCGGTCGCGTCGATGTCGGCCTCGGAGAGCCGTCCCTTGCCCCGGAGGTTCTTGAACGTCTCGGAGAGGCGGTCGGAAAGTGTGGCGAACAAGTCAGTCCTCAACTTCTCGGTCGGAGTCGGCCAAGCCTAACCGCGCGGGCCGAACCTGCGTGACTCGCGGTGCGGACTGACCGGGTGCGGGGGCACACTGGAGCCATGACGTTCCTGGTGGTCGCGCTGGTGGGGGTCGGGCTCGTGGCCACGGCCGCCGCCCTGGGGCACCGCACCCTGATGCGGGCCGACAGCTCCGGGGCGGGCATCGTGGACGCCCTGGCGAACTTCACCGACGTCTTCGAGCCGGCACGGGCCCGCGCCTCGAGGGATCTCAAGGACTTCGAGAACGCCGGGCCGGTGACACCCGTCCCCGACGACGATGACGACGTCCGCGCGGTGCGGGTCGTGCGGGGCCCCGACGGCCGGCCACGCGCGGCCCGCGTGCGGCGCAGCCCCCTCACTCCGCCGGGGTGAGCGAGGCCCGCACCGCGTGGGCCGCGGAGGCTGCCCGCGTCTCCGACAACGCGCCGGCCCCCGGCTCCTGCACGTAGAACACGTCGACGGCCTGCGGCCCGACCGTGTCGACGTGGGCCGACCGTACGCTCACACCGATCCCGGCCAGGGTCGAGCAGACCTGGTAGAGCACACCGACCCGGTCCGCGGTCCGCACCTCCAGCACCGTCGCGGTCGTCGAGGCGTCCGGCCGCACCACGACGCCCGGGACGAGCGCGTCCGGCTCGACACGGAGCCGTCGCCGGTCCACCTCGCCGGCGACCACCGCCCGCAACCGGTCGCGCACGACGGCCGCGTCGGGCACGCTGCCGCCGATCTCCCACGACGAGAGGCCGTGGTGGTCCACCGACCACGCCCGGGCGCTGCGCACCGGCAGTCTCAGCAGGGCGAGGGTGGCGGCGATGTCGGCCAGCAGCCCCAGACGGTCGGGGGCGGCCACCGTGAGCGTCGCCCCGTGCTCGGTCTCCTCCACGTGCACGCTGGGGCCGTCGAGCAGCTCGACGACGACCTCCGGCTCCGCCTCGACGACAGGACCGGTGGCCCCTTCCTCGCACCACCCCTCGGCGGTACGGGCCACCAGGCGTGCCACGAGCGTGGCCCGCCACGCAGACCAGACCTGCGGGGCAGTCGCGCGGGCATCCGCCTGGGTCAGGGCGGCGAGCAGGGGCAGCGCCTGCGGGTCGACGAGCGTCCGCCGGACGTGGGCGGGGGTCTCGGGGTCGTCGGGATCACGGCTCGAGGCGGTCTGCGCCAGGACGAGGTGGTGCCGCACCAGCCGCGCGACCAGGTCGGCGCCCTGGTCGTCGAAGCCCATCCGCAGCGCGATCGCGCGGGCCACGGGCTCACCGGCGACGCTGTGCTCGACCAGGCCTCCCTTGCCGATGTCGTGCAGCAGGGCCGCCACCATCAGCACGTCGGGGCGGGCGACACCGCGGATCAGGGCCGAGGCCTCGACGCAGGTCTCGACCATGTGCCGGTCGACGGTCCACCGGTGGATCACCGAGGCGTGCGGCAGGAGGCGGACCCGGTCCCACTCGGGCAGGAACGCCTTCGTCGCCCCGGTCTCCTCCAACGTCTCCCACACCGCCCGCAGCCCCGGTCCGGAGGCCAGCAGGCGGACGAACCAGTCCCTCGCCCGGTCGGGCCACGGGTCGGGAAGCGGCGGGCACTCGCGCACCAGGCGGGCGGCGGTGGCGGGCGCCAGGACCACGTCCCGCTCGGCGGCCAACGCCGCGGCCGCGAGCAGCAGGACGGGGTCGCGGTCAGGGCGGGCGCCCGCGGCGAGGACGACCTCGCCGTCGGAGAGGGCCACGCCCGGCGCGAGCGGCACCAGGTCGGGGCGGCGTTCGCGGCGGGTGGTCCGCGACTGGCCGAGCACCCGGTCCACGCGTCGCCACGCCAGGTGGGAGAGGTGCGCCAGACGACGTCCGTGCTCGCGGACGTGCTGCTGGACGGCGCGCTCCTCGACGCCGTACTCCTCGGCCAGGGCGGCCCACATCTCGGGGGCGATCCGGTCCGTGGCTCGTCCGGCCAGCCGGTGCAGCACGTCGCGCACGTCGGAGAGCGCCACCCGGGACCGCTCGAGCTCGGTGTGCGGCACGTCGATCAGCCAGGTCGCCACGAGGGAGCGGAGCACCACCGCGTCGCGCAGGCCCCCCTCCCCCTCCTTGAGGTCCGGCACCGAGGCGTGGGCCAGCTCGCCGAGGGTGTCGTGGCGACGCCGGGTCAGCTCCGCCAGCTCGGGCAGCCTGCTGCGGGCGTCACGGCGCCACTGGGCCAGCACCGTCGAGCGCAGCTGCAGCGTGACGCCCGGGTCCCCGGCCAGGTGGCGGACGTCGAGCAGCCCCAGGGCGACCTTGACGTCCGCCTCGGCCTGCTTGGACATCTCCCCCAGTGAGCGCACCGCGTGGTCCAGCCGGTACGCCGGGGAACCGTCGGCGGGCGTCTCCCAGAACGTGTACCAGATCCGGGCCGCCACGTCGGTGAGGTCGACCCCGTCAGCACCGACCAGGACGACGTCGAGGTCCGAGTGCGGCGACAGGTCCCCGCGCCCGTACCCACCGACCGCGACCAGAGCCATCTGCTGGTCGCTCCCGCCGGCCTGCTCGTACGCCGAGCGGGCCAACGCGTCGGCGGCCCGGGTCCGCTCCGTACGGGCCGCAGGCCCGGACCCCCACGGGGTCCGGGCCTGCGCACCTGCTTCGATCGCCTGACTCACAGGGCCGATTCGTCCTTGTCGCCCGTGCGGACGCGGACGACGGTGTCGACCCCGCTGACCCACACCTTGCCGTCGCCGATGCGACCGGTCTGGGCGGTCTTGACGATGATGCCGACGACGTCCTCGGCGTCGGCGTCGTCCACCACGATCTCGATGCGGATCTTGGGCACCAGGGCGATGTCGTACTCGGCGCCGCGGTAGACCTCGGTGTGGCCCTTCTGGCGGCCGTACCCGCTGACCTCGGAGACGGTCATCCCGTTGATCCCGAAGGTCTCCAGGGCCTCGCGGACGTCCTCCCACTTGTGGGGCTTGATGACTGCGGTGATGAGCTTCATGCCGTGACCTCCTCGGCCTCGTTGGCGGTGAGGATCGAGGCCCCACCGGTGGAGCGGCGGACACCCGAGGTGCCCGACAGGTCGTACGCGGACTCACCGTGCTCGGAGAAGTCGAGACCGTTGACCTCGTCCTCCTCGTCGGCACGCAGGCCCAGGACCAGCTTGACGATCGAGGCCGCGATGAAGGTGGCCACCGCCGACCAGGCGACCGCGACGACCGCGATCAGGACCTGCAGGACCGTCAGGTCGATGCCGTCACCGTAGAACAGGCCACCGCTGGTGGCGAGGAGACCGGCGCCGATCGTGCCGACCAGACCACCGACGAGGTGGACGCCGACCACGTCGAGGG
>NZ_JBJEHY010000033.1:0-16062 GCF_051876515.1 Nocardioides sp.
CTGCAGGTGGTCGGCGGCACGTCCACGCCGCTGGGGATCATCCCGTGCGGCACCGGCAACGACGTGGCCCAGTATCTCGACCTGCCGCGCAAGGATCCGCTGGCCGCGGCCGACCGGGTGATCGCCGGTCGCACCAGCACGATCGACCTGGCGCGCGCCGGTTCGACGTGGTTCGCCACCGTCATGGCGGCCGGCTTCGACGCGATCGTGAACGAGCGCGCCAACCAGATGACCTGGCCGTCGGGGCAGATGCGGTACAACATCGCCACCCTCGCTGAGCTGCGCACGTTCCGGCCGCTGCGCTACACCCTCGAGCTGGACGGTGAGACCGTCGAGGCCACCGCCATGCTCGTCGCCGTGGGCAACGGTCGTTCCTTCGGCGGCGGCCTGCGCATCGCCGAGGGCGCGTCCCTGCACGACGGCCTGCTGGACGTGGTGGTGATCTCCGAGATGGGCAAGGGCCGGCTGGTGAAGCTCTACCCGCGCCTGTTCAAGGGCACCCACACGACCGCCCCGGAGTATGCCCGGCACCAGGTGCGACGCGTCACCGTCGCCTCGGCGGGCATCGTGGCGTACGCCGACGGTGAACGACTTGGCCCCCTCCCGATCACGGTCGAGGCCGTGCCTGATGCCCTGGTGGTGTACTCATGAGTCCCGAGCCGAGCGCCTCGGAGCGCTACTCCAGCTTCCGTCGGGCGCAGGAGCACCCCCACTTCCACGACTTCGCGGCCCAGCAGAAGTTCGGCCTCGACGACTTCCAGGCTCGCGCCTGCCGGGAGATCGAGGAGGGCCGGGGCGTCCTCGTCGCGGCACCCACCGGCTCCGGCAAGACGATCGTGGGCGAGTTCGCGGTGCACCTGGCGCTGGCCACGGGGCGCAAGGCGTTCTACACGACCCCGATCAAGGCGCTGTCGAACCAGAAGTACAACGACCTCGTGGAGCGGTACGGCGCCGACCACGTCGGCCTCCTGACGGGAGACACGTCCGTCAACGGTGAGGCGCCGGTGGTGGTGATGACCACCGAGGTGCTGCGCAACATGCTGTACGCGGGCTCGCAGACGTTGCTGAACCTCGGGTTCGTGGTGATGGACGAGGTGCACTACCTCGCCGACCGTTCCCGGGGCGCCGTCTGGGAGGAGGTCATCATCCACCTCCCGGAGTCGGTGAGCGTGGTCTCGCTGTCGGCCACCGTCTCCAACGCAGAGGAGTTCGGCGAGTGGCTGGAGACCGTGCGCGGTGAGACGACGACCATCGTCGAGGAGCGCCGCCCGGTGCCGCTGTTCCAGCACGTCATGGTCGGGCGCCGGATCCTCGACCTGTTCGCTTCCTCCGACGTGGATGCCAGCGCCGGGTTCGTGAAGGAGGGGGCACCGGTCAACGCCGAGCTGCTCAAGGTGGCGCGCGACGACTTCGCCAGCGCCCGCCTGATGCGGGACCGCCGCGCCCCACGTGGCAAGGGGAGCGGCCCCAAGCAGCGCCAGGTCGGCAACGGTCGCCGGGTGTGGATCCCCAGCCGCGTCGACGTCGTCGAGCGCCTGGAGCGCGAGGGCCTGCTGCCCGCGATCGTCTTCATCTTCAGCCGCGCCGGCTGCGACGCCGCGGTGAGCCAGCTCCTGGCCGCCAACGTGCGGCTCACGGTGCCCGAGGAGCGCGACGAGATCATCGAGACCGTCGAGACGGCCGCGCGCAACCTGCCCGACGCCGACCTGGCGGCCCTGGGCTACCACGACTTCCTGGACGGGCTGAGCCGCGGCGTGGCCGCCCACCACGCCGGCCTGCTGCCGGCGTTCAAGAAGGTCGTCGAGGAACTCTTCGTCCGCGGGCTCGTCAAGGTGGTGTTCGCGACCGAGACGCTGGCGCTCGGGATCAACATGCCGGCCCGCACCGTCGTCATCGAGAAGCTCTCCAAGTGGAACGGCGAGACCCACGCCGACCTCACCCCCGGCGAGTACACGCAGCTGACCGGGCGTGCCGGGCGCCGCGGCCTCGACATCGAGGGTCACGCGGTGGTCCTGTGGCAACCGGGCATCAATCCGAGCGAGGTCGCAGGCCTGGCCTCCACACGGACGTACCCGCTGCGGTCGTCGTTCCGGCCCTCGTACAACATGGCCGTCAACCTGGTGCACCAGTTCGGTCGGGAGCGCTCCCGGGAGCTGCTGGAGATGTCCTTCGCCCAGTTCCAGGCGGACCGGGCGGTCGTGGGTCTGGCCCGGCAGCTCAACAAGGCCGAGGACGCCCTGGACGGGTACCGCGACGCGGCCGCCTGCCACCTGGGCGACTTCATGGAGTACGCCGAGCTGCGCCGACGGGTCTCCGAGGTGGAGAAGGGGGCCGCGCGTGAGCGTCGGGCCGACCGCCGCGCCGAGGCGGTGGCCGCCGTTCGCCGCTTCCGCGTGGGCGACGTGATCGACGTCCCCTCCGGCAAGTTCAGCGGGCTGGCGCTGGTGGTCGAGGGCGCCGCGCACGAGGAGGACCCACGGCCGTACGTCCTGACGGCCCAGAGCCAGGCGCGCAGGCTGTCCATGAACGACTTCCCGGTCCCGGTGACGCCGTTCACCAGGATGCGGGTCCCGAAGTCCTTCAACGGGCGCAACGCGCAGATGAGGCGTGACCTCGCCGCCGCCCTGCGGGCGAAGGCGCACGACGCACGCCGTTTCGGGGAAGCACCCGCCCATCCCCAGCCCGCCTCCGCCTCGCACGGGGTCGACTCGGCCGTGGAGCGTGAGATCGCGTCCCTGCGCCAGGAGCTCAAGGCGCACCCCTGCCACTCCTGCCCTGAGCGGGAGGACCACTCGCGGTGGGCGGAGCGCTGGTTCAAGCTGCAGCGCGACTCCGACACGCTGCGCCGCCGCGTCGAGAACCGGACCAACACGGTGGCGCGGACGTTCGACCGGGTCTGCTCGGTCCTCACCGCCCTGAACTACCTCGACGGCGACACGGTGACGCCGCGCGGGCGCCACCTGATGCGCATCTACACCGAGATGGACCTGGTGGCGGCCGAGGCCATCCGCGACGGGCTGTACGACGACCTGACGCCGGCCGAGCTGGCCTCGGCGTTGTCAGCGCTCGTGTTCGAGGCCCGCCGGGCCGACGACTCCTCCTCGCCGCGGATGCCGGGGGAGAAGGTGCGCGGAGTGCTCACCGCCACCGTGCGTCTGTGGCAGCAGCTCGACGCCCTCGAGACGGACCACCGCCTCGACTTCCTGCGCCGGCCCGACAACGGCTTCGCGTGGGCGGCTTGGCGCTGGGCCGAGGGCGACAACCTCGACTCGATCCTGGACGAGACGGGGCTGAGCGCCGGCGACTTCGTACGGTGGATGAAGCAGCTGATCGACCTCACCGGCCAGGTCGCCGACGCTGCAGCGGACACCCCTTTGCGCAAGGCGGCGCACAAGGCGCGCGACCAGCTGCGGCGCGGGGTGGTCGCGGCATCGCTCGCCGGGGAGTGACGAGCCGCGCCGGGACGTGTCGGCGCCGTGTGACAGGCTTCCCCCATGTCTGACCAGAGGTTGCTCCTGCTCGACACCGCGTCGCTCTACTTCCGGGCCTTCTTCGGGGTGCCCGACAGCGTGCGGGCGCCCGACGGCACGCCGGTCAACGCCGTGCGTGGCCTGCTGGACTTCATCAGCCGGCTCGTCGAGGAGTACCAGCCCACCCACCTGGCCTGCTGCTGGGACGACGACTGGCGTCCGGCCTGGCGGGTGGAGCTGATCCCCTCGTACAAGCAGCACCGCGTGGTCGAGGTGGTGCCCGGTGACGCCCCCGACGTCGAGGAGGTGCCGGACCTGCTGCAGGTGCAGGTGCCCGTCATCCGTGACGTCCTGGCGGCGTACGGGATAGCCGTGGTCGGGCACACCGAGATGGAGGCGGACGACGTGATCGGCACCCTGGCGACCGGCGCCGGCATGCCGGTCGACGTCGTGACCGGCGACCGCGACCTGTTCCAGCTCGTCGACGACGCCGCCGAGGTACGGATCCTCTACACCGCCCGCGGCGTCGGTCGGCACGAGAAGGTCGACAACGCCTGGGTCCGGGCCAAGTACGGGGTCGACGCGGCCCAGTACGCCGACTTCGCCACCATGCGTGGCGACGCCTCCGACGGCCTTCCCGGCGTGGCAGGTGTGGGGGAGAAGACCGCGGCCACCCTGTTGGGGCGTTTCGGGGACATCGACACCATCGTGGCGGCCGCCTCCGATCCCTCCGCCGACATGGGCCCGGGTCCCCGGGGCAAGATCAAGGCGGCGCTCGACTACCTGGCGGTGGCGCCGCAGGTCGTGGCCGTGCGACGCGACCTCGATCTGGGCGACCCGGATCTGCAGGTGCCGTCCGTGCCCCGCGACCCCGAGACCCTGGCCGGGCTGACCGAACGGTGGGGACTTGGTTCGTCTGTCGAGCGTTTGAGCGACGTACTGGCCCGTTCGGTCTAGATTGTCCGACGTGAGTACTCCGCAGGTAGAGGGCACCGACCGCAAGATCCTGTCGCTGCTGGCCGTGGACGGGCGCATGTCCTTCACGGATCTGGGCAAGGCGACCGGTCTGTCGACGTCTGCGGTGCACCAGCGGGTGAAGCGTCTGGAGGCACGCGGTCTGATCCACGGCTACGGCGCCTCGGTCGACCACGACCGTCTGGGCCGGCCCCTCACCGCCTTCATCTCGATCACCCCGATCGACCCCTCGCAGCCCGACGACTACCCGGACCGGCTGGCCTCCATCAGCGAGATCGAGTCCTGCTGGTCCGTGGCCGGCGACGAGTCGTACATCCTCAAGATCCGGGTCGCGACGCCGCGGGACCTGGAGGACCTGCTGGCCCGCATCCGTGGCGCCGCCAACGTCTCCACGCGCACCACGATCGTGCTGTCCACGGCGTACGAGAACCGTCCCGTCCACTGACACCGTGCACGACGCAGGAGCCCCGGACCAGACGGTCCGGGGCTCCTGCCGTCGGTGGGCTCAGTACCCCTGGAGGGCGGCGGTACGGCGCGACGCCTCCGCCATCTCGGCCGCCTTCAGCGCGGTCTCGTCGAGACGGCCGTGCTCGGCCCACCACCGCTGGCCCTCCTCGGGCAGCGTGTGGATCGGGTCGTAGTACTCGTAGAAGCGCCCCAGCGCGTCCGCGTCGCTGGCCTCGATGGAGGTCCGGTAGTTCTTGGTCCAGTACGAGATGCCGTGCGTCTTGTCGTAGTCGGCGATCTGGTGCACCCACCGCTTGCCGACGAACGGGACGTCGCACACGATGCGCGGCGTGGCGAAGCCGGGCAGGTAGCCCATGATGTGGTGCTGGAGCTGCTGGGCCTGGGCGACCGAGACCCGCCAGTGCTCCGAGTACGGGATCATGTCGCACATGTAGAAGTAGTACGGCATGATCTGGGCGCCGTCGAGAAGCCGGAAGCACAGGTCGAGCAGGGCGTGCGGGTCGTCGTTGACCCCGCCCAGCAGGACTCCCTGGTTGCGGACGTCGCGCACCCCGGCGTCCAGCATCGCCTTGGCGGCCTGGGCCACCAGCGGCGTCACGGAGTTGCCGTGGTTGGCGTGCGTGTGGATCGCGATGGAGACGCCTCGCTGGCGAGCCGTGGTGGCGATCCGGTTGACACCCTCGACGACCTCGGGCTGCAGCCAGTGCTGGGGCAGACCGATCAGCGCCTTCGTGGCCAGGCGGACGTCGCGGATGTTGTCGATCTCCAGCAGCCGTCCGAGGAAGTCCTCGAGACGGGGCCAGGGCATGTTGGCGACGTCGCCCCCCGAGACGACGACGTCGCGGACCGTGGGGTTGCGCCGGAGGTAGTCGAGCATGTCGTCGAGGCGGCTCTGCGGCTTGCCGACGAACTTCAGCTTGTCGACCACGACGGTGGAGTTGCCGACGAGATCCATCCGGGTGCAGTGGCCGCAGTACTGGGGACACGTCGGCAGCAGCTCGGCGAGCACCTTGGTGGGGTAGCGGTGGGTCAGGCCCTCGGCCACCCACATGTCGTGCTCGTGCAGGGAGTCGCGGGTCGCGTGCGGGTGCGAGGGCCAGTCGGTGCGCCGGTCCGAGAAGACGGGCAGCATGTAGCGGCGTACCGGGTCGGCGTAGAAGGCCTCGGTCAGGCTTCCCGCTCCGGACGGCTCGAGGTGCGGCACCATCGTGTTCATCATCTGCGGCGGGACCAGCATCGACATCGTGGCGCGCTCGTTCTGGTCGCGCTCGAGGTCGGCGTAGAAGCGCTCATCCAGCAGGTCGCCCATGAGCTCGCGCAGCTGCTTGAGGTTCTTCACGCAGTGCGCACGCTGCCACTGCACGGAGGCCCAGTCGGCCTCCGTCACGTCGGCCCAGCCGGGGAAGCGACGCCAGTCCGGTTCGACGAGGACGGGCTGCGAGTAGACGTACGGCTGCTCGGCCACACGCGTCTCGGCGCTGGTCGCGGTCATCGGTTCCTCCTCAGGGGCAGGGGTGGTTGTGTGAGCGCACTCACCTCTGACACGATAGGCGCAGAACCTCCGTCAAGTCCACGTCAAGGCCGCAAGATCTTCGGTCTGATATGGCATTTCGAGAAGGGATTGCCGTCTTGAGTGTTCAGGATCCGGTACGAGCCTCCGATCCGACCGGCCTGCACCGGGTGCTCGACGAGCCGGCGGTGCTTCCCCAGGCCGCGCAGCGTCTGGACACCAGGACGTCGTTGTGGCCGGACGAGGTGCGCATCGACGTGGAGCGCCTCAACCTGGACGCGGCGTCCTTCCGCCAGCTCTCGGAGGCGCACGACGGCGACGGTGACGCAGTACGCTCCGCCGTGCTGGAGATCGTCTCGGCGCGCGGCAAGATGCAGAACCCGGTGACCGGGTCCGGCGGCATGCTCGTGGGTACCGTGGCCGAGGTCGGCCCGGAGTCTCCGCTCGGCCTCGCGGTCGGTGACAGGGTGGCGACGCTGGTGAGCCTGACCCTGACCCCGCTCACCATCAGCGACGGCCTCGTCGGGTGGGACGGTCGCGGGGAGCAGGTTCCGTGTACGGGCCAGGCCGTCCTGTTCGCGCGTTCCATCGCCGCCGTGCTTCCAGACGACCTCCCGGTCCCGCTCTCACTCAGTGTCATGGACGTGTGCGGGGCACCCGCCCTCACCGCGCGCGTCACCGCCCAGCGGGAACGCCCGAGCGTCCTGGTCATCGGCGGCGCCGGGAAGTCCGGCTCGCTGAGCCTCGCCGCTGCCCGACGGGCCGGCGCCTCCCGGACCGTCGGTCTGGTGCCGACGGAGACCGAGGCGCAGCTGCTGCGCCACTCGGGGCTGGCCGACCACGTCGTCGTCGCCGACGCCACGGACCCGGTCGCGGTGCAGACAGCGCTCCGGGCAGCGGGCGGCGAGACCGACGTCACCGTGGTCTGCGTCGACGTCCCCGGCTGCGAGGGCGGCGCCATCCTCGCCACGGCCCAGGGCGGCACCATCATCTTCTTCTCCATGGCCACCTCGTTCAGCGCTGCCGCCCTGGGCGCGGAGGGTCTGGCCGCCGACGTGCAGATGCTGATCGGCAACGGGTACGTCCCGGGACACGCCGACTACGCCCTGGAGCTGCTGCGCAGCGAGCCCGGCGTGCGCGGCCTCTTCGAGCGGAGGGCCCACTGATGACCGACGCTCCCACCCTCGGGCTCGACCCGGCGCTCGCGTCCTCGGCGCGTGACCTCGCGCGACGCGTGGGCGAGCCGATCGTCGACCTGGCCCAGCGCCACACGACCGTCTCTGTCGAACGCGCCACCCTGCGCCTCGCGGGGCTGTCCGGTGCCGACCCGGACGGCACGCCCTGGGTCAACCACCTGGCGGACGCCGTACGTGCCTCCACCGGGCTGGAGCACGGGGTCAGCCTTCCCGTGTACGACGCACTCCTGCGCGGGGCCGCCCCCGACCTGGCCACCCTCGCGGAGCGGGCCGGGGCGGGCACCGTCGACTTCCGACTCCCCGACGGCGACGACCGACGGGCGGCGGCCGAGCTGGCTCGCACCCAGGTCGCGGCCGGTCTGGCCCGCGTGGACGCGCAGCGACGCAACCGCGAGCAGTTCGTGGCCGAGGTGGGCGACGCCCCCAGCACCCCGTGGATCTACCTCATCGTGGCGACGGGCGACATCATGGAGGACATCCCGCAGGCCCAGGCGGCCGCCCGGGCCGGTGCCGACGTCATCGCCGTGATCCGCTCCACCGGCCAGTCACTGCTGGACTTCGTCCCCGAAGGAGCCACGCGGGAGGGGTTCGCCGGCACCTACGCGACGCAGGAGAACTTCCGGCTGATGCGGGCCGCACTCGACGAGACGAGCCGCGAGCTGGGGCGCTACGTCCGCCTCACCAACTACGCCTCCGGCTTGTGCATGCCCGAGATCGCGGCGCTGGCCGGCCTCGAGCGTCTCGACATGATGCTCAACGACTCGATGTACGGGATCCTCTTCCGCGACATCAACCCGATCCGCACGTTCGTGGACCAGCGGTTCAGCCGCCAGGTCCACGCCCGCGCGGGGATCATCATCAACACCGGCGAGGACAACTACCTCACCACCGCGGACGCGGTCGAGGCGGCGCACACCGTCACCACCAGCCAGCTCCTCAACGAGTACTTCGCCAAGGAGGCCGGACTGGAGGACTGGCAGCTCGGTCTGGGGCACGCCTTCGAGATCGACCCGGACGTGGAGGACTCCTTCCGCCTCGAGCTCGCCCACGCGATGCTTGCGCGTGAGCTGTTCCCCGACGCCCCCCTCAAGTGGATGCCGCCGACGCGGCACATGACGGGCGACGTCTTCCGCGGCTACCTGCTCGACGGGTTCTTCAACCTCGCCGGCGCCCTCACCGGGCAGGGCATCCTCCTGGTCGGGATGATGACCGAGGCCGTGGTGACGCCGTGGCTGTCCGACCGTGACCTGGCGCTGCAGAACGTGCGGTACGTGATGAATGCGGCAGGACGCCTGCGTGAGGACTTCCGGCCGCAGCCGGGCGGCTTCATCGCCGAGCGCGCGCGTACCGTGCTGGACGAGACCATCGCGCTCCTGGGGCGCTTCGAGGACCACCCGGACGGCCTCCTGGACGCGATCGCGGACGGGACGTTCGGACTCATGAAGCGCCCGGCCGACAAGGGCAAGGGGCTCGACGGAGTCTTCGAGAAGGCCGACGGTTTCCTCAACCCGGCCACGGATCTGCTGGAGGAGGCCCGATGAGCGCCGACGTCGTCCGCCCGTACGGCGATACCACCGGTGACGGGATGGTGCAGACCTCGTTCACCCTGCCCCTGCCGCACGACAAGGTCGCCGAGGGCGCGGCCGTGCAGCTGGCCAACAAGATGGGCATGGACCCCGCGCTGGTGGTCCACGCGAAGGCGATCGGGGAGGGGCACACCTTCTTCGTCGTGTACGGCCGGGTCAACCACCTGGTCGAGACCGCCAAGGTCGAGGTCGTCGAGCGCGACTACCCGCTGCTGACGCCGAAGGAGGCCAACGCGACCGTCAAGGAGCGTCTGCGCCGCCGGATGGTGGTCGTGGGCGCGTGCATCGGCACCGACGCGCACACCGTCGGGATCGACGCGATCCTCAACATCAAGGGGTTCGCCGGGGAGAAGGGGCTGGAGTACTACCGCGAGCTCAAGGTCGTGAACCTCGGCGCACAGGTCTCGGTGCCGCAGCTGGTCGAGGCCGCCCGGGCGGAGCACGCCGACGCGGTCCTCGTCTCCCAGGTCGTCACCCAGCGTGACGCCCACCTGCTCAACACGCGCGAGATGTCGGCAGCCTTCCGGGAGGCGTACCCCGCGGCGACCCGACCTCTGCTCGTCGTCGGCGGCCCCCGCTTCGACGAGAGCTCGGCCGCCGACCTGGGCGTCGACCGCGTGTTCAGCCGGGGCACCACGCCGGGCGAGGTCGCCTCGTACCTCGTCAGCCGCATCGCAGGTGAGAAGGAGTCGGCATGACCGCACCACTGCCCACGCCCGTGCTGGGCGAGACCGTCACGCACCGCCGGTACGTGCCGTACAGCCACGCGCACTACGCCGGCAACCTGGTCGACGGTGCCTACTCGATGGGTCTCTTCGGGGACATCGCCACCGAGATGTGCATCCGCACGGACGCCGACGAGGGCCTGTTCGCCGGGTACAGCACCGTGACCTTCCACGAGGCCGTCCGTGCGGGCGACGTGCTGGAGGTGACCTGCCGCCTGGTCCGTATCGGCAGCCGCAGCCGGGAGCTCGAGCTGGCCGTGCACGTGGTGGGGCGTGGTGAGCCGACCGAGCAGCAGCCCGGGGCGGCCCGGATGCTCGCGACGCCCCTGCTGGCCACCACGGCTGTCGGGACCGTCGTGGTGCCGGCCCGCACCGCAACCACCTGAGCACGCCTGCGCGTGGAGCGGTCCGCTACCGTCTGAGCGTGTTCTGGCGGTGTCTTGGTGCTGTGCTGGGCGGCGCCTTCCTGGCGGCCGCCTTCGAACCCGTGGGCTGGGCGGCGCTCATGCCCGTGGGGCTCGCGCTGCTCTTCCTGTGCACCTACGGCCTCACCGCACGGCGGGTGTGGCCGGTCAGCCTCCTGTTCGGGCTCTCCTTCATCTACCTCGTCATGTTCTGGATGCGGGACTCGGTCGGCGTGGACGCCTGGCTGGCCATGTGTGGCGTGCTCGCCGCCTACTTCGTCCCCCTCGGCTTCGGGCTGGTCTGGTCCTACCGGAGCCGCTGGTGGCCCCTCCTGGGTGCCGTCTGGTGGGTCGCGCTCGAGTCGATCCGCAGTGTGTGGCCCTTCAGCGGCATGCCGTTCGGACGACTGGCGTACGCCACGTCCGGCACGGTGTGGGAGGCGGCGCTGCCCTGGGTCGGGATGACGGGCGTCAGCCTGCTCGTCGCGCTCAGCGGCGCGGTCCTCGCCTGGGCCGTGATCGAGGTACGGCGGCGGCCCACCCTGGTCGCGACCGGGGCCGCTGCCGTCGGT
The DNA here is from genome assembly GCF_051876515.1 of Nocardioides sp. Classification (GTDB taxonomy): domain Bacteria; phylum Actinomycetota; class Actinomycetes; order Propionibacteriales; family Nocardioidaceae; genus Nocardioides. Next base: position 10,907 of record NZ_JBJEHY010000033.1, read on the forward strand.
CTGGTGACCGCGCTGCCGCACGTGGCCGTCTGGGGCTTCGAGCGTGACGGCGAGATGGACGTCGCGGTCGTCCAGGGCAACGTGCCGGGCGACGGGACCGACGTCGTCGGCAACCACCGTGAGATCACCCGCAACCACGTGCGACTCTCCCGCCAGCTCGCCAGCGAGGTGGACGCGGGGGAGCGGCCCCGGCCGGACCTGGTGGTCTGGCCCGAGAACTCGACCGCGGTGGACCCGTTCACCGACAGCGAGACCAACGCCGGCATCCAGCTCGCCTCCTCCGACCTGGGCGTACCGCTGCTCGTGGGGGCCATGGTCGATGCCGAGAGCGACGAGCTGGTCCTCAACCAGGGCATCGTCTGGACCCCCGGGCGCGGCGGGGGAGACCGGTACACCAAGCGCCACCCCGTTCCGTACGGTGAGTACATCCCGTTCCGCGGCACCCTGATCCCCTCTGACTACGGCAAGCTCCGCTCGATCACCCGCGACATGGTCCGCGGCGTCCGCGTCTCTCCACTCGACGCTGCCGGCACGAAGATCGCGGACGCGATCTGCTTCGACGTCGCCTACGACGAGGGCATCGCGGCACAGCTGCGCGGCGGCGGGCGCCTGCTCACCGTCCAGACCAGCAACGCGATGTTCATCCACACCGCCCAGGTCGACCAGCAGTTCGAGATCAGCCGCCTGCGGGCCGTCGAGTCGCGACGCTGGGTCGTGGTCGCGGCGCTCAACGGCGTCTCCGGGATCATCTCGCCCGAGGGTGACGTGGTCGCGACCGAGCCCCGCCGCACCGAGGCCGTGCTGCAGTCCACCGTCGAGCTCAGCTCGCGACTCACGCCGGCCAGCCTGGCGGGTGTGTGGACCGGACGGGTCCTCGTGGGGCTGGCAGCCCTCCACGCACTGGCGGTGGCGGTGCCATATCGTAGGCGGTCGCGTCGCACCCGGCGCGATCTCGAGGAAACAGCAGCAGGGACGGTGCACACATGACGCAGGGCACGCTCGGACGTGTGGTGATGGTGATCCCCACCTTCAACGAGTCCGCCAACCTGGAGTGGATCGTGGGACGGCTGCGCGAGGCCCAGCCCGAGGTGCACCTCATGGTCGTCGACGACAACAGCCCCGACGGGACCGGCGACATCGCCGACCGCCTCGCGGCAGCGGACGACCATGTCCAGGTGGTCCACCGCACCGAGAAGGCTGGCCTCGGCGCCGCGTACCTGCACGGTTTCGCCGTCGCCCTGGAGCAGGGGTTCGACGTCATCGGCGAGATGGACGCCGACGGCTCGCACCAGCCCGAGCAGCTGCACCGGCTCCTCGACCGCCTCGAGACCGCGGACCTCGTCATCGGCTCCCGGTACGTCCCGGGCGGGAGCGTCGTCAACTGGCCGTTCTCGCGCCTGGCCCTCTCGCGGGGCGGCAACCTGTACGTCCGCCTCCTGCTCGGCATCAAGGTGAAGGACGCCACCGCCGGGTTCCGGGTTTTCCGCCGTGCCACACTGGAGAAGATCGACCTCGCCTCCGTGCAGTCCGCCGGCTACGTCTTCCAGACCGACCTCGCCTACCGCACCGTACGGGCCGGCCTCCGCGTCGCCGAGGTGCCGATCGAGTTCATCGAGCGCGAGAGGGGCGAGTCCAAGATGAGCGGACAGGTCGCCAGCGAGTCGCTGAAGCGGATCACCGCCTGGGGTCTGACCGAGCGCGCCGAGCAGGTCCGCCGCCGGCTGGGCAGGTCGTGACCGGCACCAAGCGTCGTGGGGGAGCACCGTGGGTGCTCCTCCTGCTGGTCGTTCCTCTCCTGGAGATCTTCGTCATCGCCCAGGTGGGCAGCGCCATCGGGGTCTGGTGGACCCTGGCCCTGCTCGTCGTCTCCGGGGCCCTGGGCGTCTGGCTCGTGGCGCGGGAGGGACGCCGTGCGTGGCGTTCCCTGCGGACGGCTGTGCAGCAGGGCCTCACGCCGGCACGTGAGCTGGCCGACGGCGCGCTCGTCCTGATCGGTGGAGCGCTGCTGGTGTTCCCCGGGTTCGTGACCGACGTGCTCGGGCTCGTCCTGGTCCTGCCCTTCACGAGGCCGCTGGCCCGTGGGCTGCTCACCGCTGCCATCGGGCGACGGTTCGCCGTGATCCCGGACGTACGTCGCCCCGGACCTTCCGGCAGTGGGCCGGTGGTCCGGGGCGACGTCGTCGACTGATCCGTCTCGGGACGGAGCTGTCAGAGGCTCAGGTCAGCTGACCTTGCGCTTGCGGGTGCTCGGGCGGTGCAGGTGGGCCGGCCCGATCTCCCCGCCGCGCAGCAGCTCGAGACGCTCCTTGAGGATGTCCTCGAGCTCGGTCTCGGAGCGACGCTCGAGCAGCATGTCCCAGTGGGTACGGACGGGCTTCTCGTTCTTCTCCTCGGGCTCGATGCCCGCCGTGCTCAGGGCGTTCGCGCCGCAGCGCGGGCACTCCCACTCGGCCGGGATGTCAGCCTCGACCGACATGGTGATCTCGAACTCGTGCTTGTTCTCGCAGCGGTACCCCACCTGCTGCCGAGCGGCGAACTCGATGCCGCGCTCGTCCTCGAAACTCTGGCCGCCGAGACGCGCCCCACGCAGTGTGCGCTCTGCCACCTGCCCACCTCCAAGATCGTGCTGCCCCGCTTGTTCGGGTGAAACGGTCGGACCCGGATGCCCCCAGCCACTTGTGGTGGCGGTTTACCGTCCAGCAACCTTCAACGGTAGCGGTTTGGCCAAGATTCCGACATTCGCCGAAAACCTTGCTGCCGAGGACGAGATCTGCGACACAACGTTGCCGCAGCGCCCAGCGTGTCCGTCAGTGCACGTCCTCGGCGTGCGCGAGCGCGGAGTCCTTGCTCAGGCCGCTGCGTACGGGCAGCAGCAGGGCCAGACCGATCGCCAGCACCACGAGGATGCCGAGGATCCCGAAGTACTGCACCGAGTCGTGGGTGGAGGCTCCGGTCAGGGCGGCGCCGGCCACGATCGCCAGCGACCAGCACGCCGGCGCCATCCAGCTCACCGCGCGTCCGGTGGTGGCGTACAGGCCGAACACCTGGCCCTCCTGCCCCTCGGGGATCAGCCGTGCCAGGAAGGTGCGCGAGGCCGACTGCGCCGGGCCGACGAAGATGCACAGGATGAGGCCGAAGATCCAGAAGATCGTCTTGCCGCCGTCGTGGAAGAAGAAGACGCACGCACCGGCGACGATCATCGAGGACAGAGCGATCACGATGACCCGCTTCGGCCCGAGGATGTCGTCGAGGAAGCCGAAGAGGATCGTCGCGATGCCGGCCACCACGTTGGCCGCGACGCCGAAGATGATCACGCCCCCGGCTGAGAAGCCGAACGATCCGGCCGCCAGCACACCGCCGAAGGTGAAGACACCGGCCAGGCCGTCGCGGAAGACGGCGGAGGCGACCAGGAACTTCACCGTGTTGCGGTCCTCCAGCCACAGCTCCTTGATGCTGGCGAACAGCAGACGGTACGACTCCGCGAGGCTGGTCCGCCTGGCCTTCTCCGTCCGGGCCGTGTGCGGCTTGTCGCGAAGCGTCAGGAGCACCGGGAGCGAGAACAGGAGCGTCCACACGGCGCACACGAGCATCGTGACGCGTACGTCCATGCCGTCCTCGCCGGTGATCCCGAACAGTCCCACCTCGGGGTTGATCAGTCCGAAGTACACGGCCAGCAGGAGCACGATGCCGCCGATGTAGCCCAGACCCCAGCCCAGGCCGGAGATCTTCCCGACGTTGGACGGCGTCGAGATGTCGTTGAGCATCGCGTTGTAGTTGACCGAGGCGAACTCGAAGAAGATGTTGCCGGCGGCCAGGAGCAGCAGGCCGAGCCACAGGAACGCCTCGTCGGGCTCCACGAAGAACATGCCCGCCGACATCGCGATCACCAGGGCCGTGTTGACCCCGAGCCAGAAGCCGCGACGTCCCGCGCGGTCCGAACGCTGCCCCGTGACGGGGGCGAACACCAGGATCACCAGACCCGCCGCGGTCAGAGCCCACCCCAGGCGGGTGTCCGCCTCGGGGCCGAAGCTGTCGGAGGTGATGTAGACGCTGAAGACGAAGGTCGTGATGACCGCGTTGAACGCCGCCGACCCCCAGTCCCACAGGCCCCAGGCCACCACCGGCCAGGCGCCCGAGCGCGTCACCGGTTCCACCCCTGCGTCCGCCACCTGTTCCGTCATGCCGACTCCTCCCACAACCCGTTCTCCGACAGGACACCCCTGAGGATGTCGGTCCGATCCGTCATGATCCCGTCGACACCCCGGTCGATGAGTTCCCTCATCTCATCAGGGTCGTCGATCGTCCACACGTGTACCTGCACCCCGTTGGCATGAGCACGGCGCACCAGTCCGGGCGTCACGACACGCATCCCGCGGTGGTGGTGCGGCACCTGCAGCGCCACCGGCCGCCCGCGCGTCAACAGACGGGCCGCCCACGCGGTGGGGGAGAAGCGGTACGCCACCACCTCCAGCGCCGCCGCGGAGGTCCGAACACGACCGCGCGTCAACCGGCGGAACGCCGCCAGACGCCTGCCCGAGAACGACCCGACCAGGATGCGGTCGTGCAGGCAGCGCTCCTCGATGAAGTCGTGCAGCGCACCCACCGACGCCTCCGACTTGAGGTCGATGTTGAACGACGCGCCCGGTAGCGCCTCCACCAGCTCCGCCAGCGTGGGCACCTGCGCCCGTCCGCCGATCCGGGCCTCGCGGACCTGCTCGAGGGTCAGGTCAGCCACGGCTCCGAGCCGGTCGGTGACCCGGTCCAGCACGTCGTCGTGGAACGCCAGCAGCACCCCGTCGGCCGTCACGTGCACGTCGGTCTCCATGTGCCGGTAACCCAGCTCCCAGGCGTGCTGGAACGCCGTCAGGGTGTTCTCCAGCCCCTCGATCTCCGGGTGGTAGGCGCCACCACGGTGGGCGAACGCCAAGACGGACCGGGACGGCGGTGGGGAAGTCACCCGAGCAGTATGAGGCAGCCCACACCGAGCACCGCAACGCCGGTCGAACCCTCGGCGGAGCTTCGCCTCACTCCTCAGATGTCGGGGTACCTGATCTCGCGCCATCCTGCGGGGCTCGGCTCCGCCTCACTCCTCAGATGTCGCGGTACCTGATCTCGCGCCATCCTGCGGGGCTCGGCTCCGCCTCACTCCTCAGATG
>NZ_JBJEHY010000033.1:16162-17511 GCF_051876515.1 Nocardioides sp.
TCGCGGAACGTCTCGATGTTCGCGCCCAGCTGGTTCAGCCGCGTGGCGAGGTCCTCGTACCCGCGGTGGATGACGTACGTCGAGCGCAGCACGGACGGGCCCTTCGAGGCGAGCATGCACAGCAGGATCACCACGGCGGGGCGCAGGGCCGGAGGGCAGACGATCTCGGCGCCCGACCAGTGCGTCGGCCCCTCGACCAGCACGCGGTGCGGGTCGAGCAGCTTGACCTGACCGCCCAGCTTGTTGAGCTCGGTCAGGTAGATCGCGCGGTTCTCGTACACCCAGTCGTGCAGGAGCGTCTGCCCCTCGGCGACCGCAGCGATCGCGGCGAAGAACGGCAGGTTGTCGATGTTCAGCCCGGGGAACGGCATCGGGTGGATCTTGTCCAGCGGCGCCCTGAGGTCACTCTGGTGCGTCGTCAGGTCCACCAGACGCGTGTGGCCGTTCGCGGCGAAGTACTCCTCGGAGCGGTCGTAGAGGAAGCCCATCTCCTCCAGGGTGGCCAGCTCGATCTCGAGGAACTCGATCGGGACCCGCTTGATGGTGATCTCCGAGTTCGTCACGATCGCGGCCGTGAGCAGCGACATCGCCTCGATCGGGTCCTCCGACGGCGCGTAGTCGACGTCGACGTCGATCTCCGTGCGGCCTGTGACGCGCAAGGTGGTGCTGCCGATGCCCTCGACGGTCACACCGAGCTTCTGCAGGTAGAAGCACAGGTCCTGGACCATGTAGTTCGACGAGGCGTTGCGGATGACAGTCGTGCCCGGGTGCAGGGCGGCGGCCATCAGGGCGTTCTCGGTGACCGTGTCGCCGCGCTCGGTCAGGACGATGGGGCGCCCCGGAACCACGGAGGAGTCCACGGCAGCGTGGTACATGCCGTCGGTGGCTTGGACGTCCAGACCGAACGGCCTCAGCGCGGACATGTGCGGCTCCACCGTGCGCGTACCCAGGTTGCAACCGCCGGCGTACGGGAGGTCGAACTGCGGGACCCGGTGCAGGAGCGGGCCGAGGAACATGATCACCGAGCGGGTGCGCCGCGCGGCGGTCTCGTCGATGTTGGCGAGGTTGAGCTCGGCCGGCGGGATGATCTCGAGGTCGCCCTCGTCGCCCAGCCAGCGGGTCTGCACCCCCAGGGAGGTGAGGACCTCGAGCAGGCGGTTGACCTCCTCGATGCGGGCCACCTTGCGCAGCGTGGTGCGGCCCCGGTTGAGCAGGGAGGCGCACAGGAGCGCGACACCGGCGTTCTTGGAGGTCTTGACGTCGATGGTGCCGGCGAGCTTGGTGGGACCGTGGACCCGCAGGTGCGTCGGTCCGGGGGCGAGGCTGACGATCTCCTGGTCGAGCGCAGC
>NZ_JBJEHY010000034.1:0-3984 GCF_051876515.1 Nocardioides sp.
AGCTGGAGCTGCTCAAGCCCAAGGTCGCCATCCTCGACGAGACCGACTCCGGCCTCGACGTCGACGCCCTGCGCGTCGTCTCCGAGGGCGTCAACCGCGTCCGTGAGGGCGGCGAGGTCGGCACCCTGCTGATCACGCACTACACCCGCATCCTGCGGTACATCAAGCCCGACCACGTCCACGTCTTCGCGGGCGGCCGCATCGCCGAGTCCGGCGGCGCGGAGCTGGCCGACAAGCTGGAGGCGGAGGGCTACGAGTCCTACGTGAAGGGTGGCGCATCCGCGTGACTGTGGCCCATCAGGGGCTCTCCGGCCTCCTCGACACCGAGGCGATCCGCAAGGACTTCCCGATCCTCCACCGGGAGATCCACGACGGCAGGAAACTCGTCTACCTGGACAACGCGGCGACCTCCCAGACGCCCCGCCAGGTGCTCGACGTGCTCAGCGAGTACTACGAGCAGCACAACGCCAACGTCCACCGCGGCGTGCACGTGCTCGCCGAGGAGGCAACGGCGCTGTACGAGGGTTCCCGCGACAAGGTCGCCGCCTTCATCAACGCCCCGAGCCGCGACGAGGTGATCTTCACCAAGAACGCCTCCGAGTCGCTCAACCTCGTCGCGAACATGCTGGGCTGGGCCGACGAGCCCTACCGCGTCGACGCCGACACCGAGATCGTCATCACGGAGATGGAGCACCACTCCAACATCGTGCCGTGGCAGCTGCTCTCGCAGCGCACCGGCGCGAAGCTGAAGTGGTTCGGGCTGACCGACGACGGCCGCCTCGACCTCTCCGACATCGACGAGATCATCACCGAGAAGACGAAGATCGTCTCCTTCACCCTCGTCTCCAACCTGATGGGCACGGTCAACCCGGTCGAGAAGATCGTCCGGCGCGCCCAGCAGGTCGGCGCCCTGGTCCTCATCGACGCCTCGCAGGCCGCCCCGCACATGCCCCTGGACGTCCAGGCGCTCCAGGCCGACTTCGTGGCCTTCACCGGCCACAAGATGTGCGGGCCGACCGGCATCGGCGTCCTGTGGGGCCGCCAGGAGCTGCTGGAGGACCTGCCGCCCTTCCTCGGCGGCGGCGAGATGATCGAGACCGTCTCGATGCACTCCTCGACGTACGCTCCCGCGCCGCACAAGTTCGAGGCCGGCACGCCGCCCATCTCCCAGGCCATCGGCCTGGGCGCGGCGGTGGACTACCTCAGCTCCATCGGCATGGAGAAGATCGCCGCCCACGAGCACGCGATCACCGAGTACGCCGTCGAGCGCCTGCTCCAGGTCCCCGACCTGCGCATCATCGGCCCGGCCTCGGCCGAGGACCGGGGTGCGGCGATCTCCTTCACGCTGGGCGACATCCATCCGCACGACGTCGGGCAGGTCCTCGACGAACAGGGCATCGCGGTCCGCGTGGGACACCACTGCGCGCGCCCCGTCTGCCTGCGGTACGGAATTCCCGCGACCACGCGGGCGTCGTTCTATCTGTACTCCACGCCCGCCGAGGTCGACGCCCTGGTGAACGGTCTGGAGCACGTACGGAACTTCTTCGGCTGAGGGACGTGTCGTGAAGCTGGATTCGATGTACCAGGACGTGATCCTGGACCACTACAAGAACCCGCACGGGCGGGGGCTGCGCGACGGCGACGCCGAGGTGCACCACGTCAACCCCACGTGCGGGGACGAGATCACCCTGCGGGTCAAGTACGACGGCGAGCGCATCGCCGACGTCAGCTACGAGGGGCAGGGCTGTTCCATCAGCCAGGCCAGCGCCTCGGTGCTGAACGACCTGCTGGTCGGCAAGGAACTGGCCGAGGCGCGGAAGATCCAGGGCACCTTCCTGGAGCTGATGCAGTCCAAGGGCCAGATCGAGCCGGACGACGCCATGGAGGAGGTGCTGGAGGACGCGGTCGCGTTCGCCGGCGTCTCCAAGTACCCGGCACGCGTCAAGTGCGCGCTGCTGAGCTGGATGGCGTGGAAGGACGCGACCGCCCAGGCCCTGGGCGAGGACGCGAGCGACACGACTGCGAGGAGGACGGCATGAGCGAGAACGCGGAGGCCACTCTGAAGCCCGCCTCCGAGGAGGAGGTCCGCGAGGCGCTGCTGGACGTCGTCGACCCCGAGCTGGGGATCGACGTCGTCAACCTGGGCCTGATCTACGGGGTCCACGTCGACGACGCGAACATCGCGACCATCGACATGACCCTGACCTCGGCGGCCTGCCCGCTGACCGACGTCATCGAGGACCAGGCCAAGTCGGCCACCGACGGCATCGTCAGTGAGCTGCGGATCAACTGGGTCTGGATGCCGCCGTGGGGTCCCGACAAGATCACCGACGACGGGCGCGAGCAGCTGCGGGCACTGGGCTTCAACGTCTGAGTTCCGGGCGCGCCACGGCGCGTCCGCGGGAGGCGGGGTCCACCGGTCACGGCCGGTGGACCCCGCCTTTTCGTCCGGGTCCCTGGCTCGGTTGGCCCGGGCGGGGTGGGGCCGGTTAGGTTGCCCTCATGACCGACTCGACTGCTACTCGCACCACCGGCGCCGTCGCCGCCGGCCTGGCCACGCTCTCCGCCGACGGCGTGGTGCTCGACACCTGGTTCCCGGCGCCCGAACTGACCGAGACCCCCGGGCCGGCCGGCACCGAACGGCTCACCGCGACGCAGGCCGCCGAATTCCTCGGCGAGGCCGCGGCCCAGGCGCTGGGCGAGGACCCGCGCCGCGGGGTGGAGATCGTCGCGGTGCGCACGGTCATCGCCTCGCTCGACGACAAGCCGCTCGACGCCCATGACGTCTACCTGCGGCTCCACCTGCTCAGCCACCGCCTGGTCCGCCCGCACGGCCAGAACCTGGACGGCATCTTCGCCCACCTCGCCAACGTCGCGTGGACCTCGCTCGGCCCGGTCCCGGTCGACTACCTGGAGCAGGCCCGCCTCAACGCCCGCGCCGCCGGCCTGCACCTCCAGGTCACCTCGGTGGACAAGTTCCCCCGGATGACCGACTACGTGGCCCCCAAGGGCGTCCGCATCGCCGACGCCGACCGCGTCCGCCTCGGCGCCCACCTCGCCGAGGGCACCACCGTGATGCACGAGGGCTTCGTCAACTTCAACGCCGGCACCCTCGGCACCTCCATGGTCGAGGGCCGCATCTCGGCCGGCGTCGTCGTCGGCGACGGCTCCGACATCGGCGGCGGCGCCTCCACCATGGGCACCCTCTCCGGCGGCGGCAACGTCCGCATCTCCCTCGGCGAACGCTGCCTGATCGGCGCCGAGGCGGGCGTGGGCATCGCCCTCGGCGACGAGTGCGTGGTCGAGGCCGGCCTCTACCTCACCGCCGGCACCCTGGTCACCCTCCCCGACGGCGAGGTCGTCAAGGCCCGCGAACTGAACGGCGCCTCGAACATCCTCTTCCGCCGCAACTCCCTGACGGGGAAGGTCGAGGGCCGGCCGAACAATGCGGTGTGGGGCGGGCTCAACGAGGTGCTGCACAGCCACAACTGACCCGGCCCCGCCCGGCGACGTACGCGGATGGGCCCGCCCCGGGAAACACCGGAGCGGGCCCTTCGCCGTGCCCGGGGTCAGGGCCTGAACCGCAGCACCTGCGGGTCGTGGTCGCTGTTCTGGTCGGCGAACTCGGCGTTGATGTGGACGCTGTCGTAGTGGAAGTGGCGGATGGCGGGGGTGACCAGGATCTGGTCGAGGATCTGGCTGTTGCCCTGGAAGACGTAGGAGTAGCGCTCGGCGGGCGGGAGGGAGAGGGCGGCGGGCTTGAGGGCCTTGCCGGCGGTGAGGGTTTGGGTGGTGGCGGAGAACTCGAAGTCGTTGATGTCGCCGAGGACGAGGACCTTGGCCTTGCGGTCGGCCGACAGGAGCTTCTTGACGAAGGTGTTGACCGAGGCGGCCTGGGCGTGGCGCTGGGTCTCCGAGGAGCGGGTGGGGGGCTGGCGGTGGCCGGCCAGGGGCTCGTCGCCGCCCTTGGAGGCGAAGTGGTTG
>NZ_JBJEHY010000035.1:0-3945 GCF_051876515.1 Nocardioides sp.
CGACGAAGCAGTACCAGTCGGGCACGTCGGGGTCGTAGCGGCAGTCGGCCGGGGCGGAGGTCAAGGTCCAGGTGAGGGCCCTGTCGATGAACCACTCGTCGGTGGCGAGCGCGAGCATCGCGTCGCGGTCCTTGGCCCGCCACGCCGTGGTGAAGTCGCGTGCGACCACCCGCCCCAAGGCCTTGATGGCGCGGTCCCGGGCCACGCAGGCGCGGTCGCTCGCCGGCCCCGTGGAGCCCCGGCAGGTCATGTCCCACTCCCACAGCGTCTCCGCGTCGACGGGGCGGACCCGTACCGTGCGTGAGGCCTTCCCCGAGCGGGCGAACCGCACCCGGTACGTCGCCGCGCTCGTGGTGGCCCGTACCGAGAAGGCGTACCGGCCACGGGCGCCGGCGCGCTTGGTGCGTACGGTCGTCCACCCGGTGCCGCGGGCCCGCTGCAGCGCGACCGTGACGCCCTTGGTGCTGGCGCGGCCGTGCAGGCGTACGTCCTGGCCCGGCACGGGGCGCGCCGGGGAGGCGTGCAGTGCGGGCGCGGAGGCACGTGCCCCCTGCGTCGGGGCGCCGGGAGTGGCTGCGGCGACCGGCGCCCACCCCGCGAGGCACGTCAGCAGTGCTGCCAGCGCTACCCCCAGCGCCTCAACCCTGCTGCCGTCGTGTGCTGCGCGCATGCAACCTCGCTGGTGCTGGGCGGCCGGTCGACCGCACCACGCACGCTAGGCGGCTGCGCCCGGCCTCCCGGCGGTTTTCTGAGCCGCCGTTCTCTGAAACAACGTGCCCGCCCGCGTTGACGACACGATCTACCCTCGTCACATGGAGTCTCAGGGTGTCGTTCTCCGTGCGATGCGTCCCGAGGAGGTCGGCCTGCCGTGGCACGTCGGTGACCTCGAGCCCGGCTCGTTCGACGACTTCGGTCCACGCCCGGCCCTGACCGCCCCGCGCTCACCGTCCTTCGACGGGGACGGGGCCCTCGTGGTCGAGGTCGACGGGCGGGTGGCCGGGTCGGTCTCCTGGATCTGGCGGGTGCACGGACCCAACGCGGGCAGCAGGTGCCTGATGGTGGGCATCGCGCTCTTCGCCGACGCCCGCGGTGGTGGCACCGGTTCCCGCGCCCTGGCCGAGCTGGTGTCGCTGGGTTTCCGGCACACCACGACCAACCGGATCGAGGCGCACACCGACGTCCTCAACGTCCCCGCGCAGCGGGCGCTCGAGCGGGCCGGGTTCACGCGCGAGGGGGTGCTTCGCGGTGCCCAGTGGCGCGACGGCGACTACCGCGACGGCGCCCTCTTCTCGGTGCTGCGTGAGGAGTGGGAGTTCCGCGGCTCCCAGCAGTGAGTCAGTCGGCGGGGCGCAGCACGCCCCGGTCCCCGATCTCGATGGTGATCTCGAACCAGCGCTTCGACAGCAGCCAGCCCTCGGCCGTACGGACCCAGGTGTCGGTGTACTCGCCGAGGCACTCGTACGACGTGCCCTCCATCGGCCCCGTACCCAGGTGCAGGACCCGGCCGTAGCTGAGCACGTCCGCGCTCTCCATCCCGAGCGTGACCCGGTGGTTGCCCATCAGGTGCTGCGTCTGCCCGACGCCGCCGAGGTGGTGCTGCATGCGGGCCAGCACGTCGTCGGCGCCGCGTGCCCCGTACGCCTGCACCTCCGGCACGACGAGCGAGCGCAGGCTCGCCCAGTCACGCTCGTCGATCGCAGCGGCGAACGCGGCCGAGGCCTCGAGGACCTCGTCGCGCTGGCTGGTGCTCGTCATCGTCGTCGGATCGGCCATCGGTCCGTCACTCGCCCAGGTCCGGGGTCCAGGCGACCCCGTTGATGTGGCTGCCGCCGTCGACGAACAGGGTGTTGCCGGTGAGGTACCGCGACTCGTCGCTGGCCAGGAAGACCGCGACGGGGGCCACGTCGTCGTACGGGTCGCCCATCCGGCCCATCGGGTTCGCGGAGTCCGCGGCGGCCGCGATCTCGGGGTTGGCGGCGGCGACGCGCTCGAACGCGGCGCTGCGGGCACCGGGCGCGATGACGTTGACGGTGACACCGCTGGGCGCCCACTCGCGCGCGGCCGTACGGCTCAGCGTGCGCAGCGCCTCCTTGGCGGAGTTGTACTCCAGGGAGCCCATGTGGGCGTTGACGCCGTTGAGGCTGCACATGTTGACCACGCGGCCCCAGCCGGCCGCCTTCATGTGCGGGTACGCGGCGCGCATCGCCCAGAAGGGACCCCAGTAGCCGACTGCGAAGCCACGCTGCACCTGCTCGTCGGACTTGTTCTCGACCCGGCCCAGACCGCCGGGGACGCCGCCCCAGGCGTTGTTGACCAGGACGTCGATGCTGCCCAGCTCGGCGACGGCGGTGGCGACCATCCCCTCGACCTGCTCGCGGTCGGAGACGTCGACGCGGACGAACAGCCCGCCGACCTCCTCGGCCACGGCCTTGCCGGTGGTCTCGTTGATCTCGGCGACCACGACCTTGGCGCCCTCGGCCGCGAAGCGGCGGACGATGCCGGCGCCGATGCCGTCACCGCCGCCGGTGACGACCGCGATGCGGCCGCTGAGGCGGCCGGCGCTCACTGGTGGCCCTCGGGGAGGTCGCGGCCGGTGACGCCGGAGGAGAGCAGGGTGCGGGCCTCGGCGCGGCCGTCCAGGGCGCGGGTGGTGCGGTGGTGGACCTTCCAGCCGTCGGCCGTACGGACCAGGTGGAACAGGTTGGCCCCGGCGCGCACCGGGAAGTACTTGCCCTTGTGGTGCACCAGCAGGATCGAGTGGCAGATCGCCCGCGCGGTGTCGCCCGTGACGGTCACGTGGGCCGGCCCGAGGAAGTGGGCGGCGCCGTTGCCGATCAGGCCCTGGTGCAGGTCGCCGGTGACCATGTCGTGGATCGCGGCCTGGTCGCCCATGAACATCTCGTCCACGTCGTACACGCCGTCCTCGGTCCACATGGCTGCGACCTCGTCGGCGGAGCCGGAGTCCACCAGGGGGCCGTAGGAGGCCACGATCTGGAAGATGGCCTGCTCGTCCTCGAGCCGCGCCAGGCGGGCCTCGAGTGCGGCGAGACGGTCGTCAGTCATGGGGCTCCTCGGCGAAGTGGGTGGGTCGAGCACGTTCATTCAATCCGGCTGTGGTGCGGGCCACTCCCGCGCTTCCAGTGACCGGGAGAGGGCGCGCGGTGCGCTGTAGGGTCGCGGTCGGACGGAAGGTCGGAATCAGTTTGTCTCCCACGCACGTGCAGCCCCAGCTGCTCTTCAGCATCACCCCGCCGCGGGCCTCGACGACGTACGAGGACGCTCAGCGGATCGCTGAGGTCACCCTCGAGCGGCTGCGGCCCCTCGAGCTCGACGCCCTGATCCTGTACGACATCGACGACGAGAGCGACCGCAACCCCGCCGAGCGGCCCTTCCCGTACCTGCCCACGCAGGACCCCGGGGAGTTCCACGAGCACCACCTGGCCGCGTGGAGCGGGCCCGTGGTCGTCTACCGGTGCGTCGGCAAGTACGAGCCCGCGCAGCTCGAGACCTGGCTGGGTGCCCAGGACACCGACCGGGTCAGCACCGTCTTCGTCGGCTCGTCGTCGAGCGACAAGCCGGTGCACACCTCGCTGCCGCAGGCCCACGAGCTGCGGCGCCGGGTGCGGCCGGAGCTGCCCCTGGGTGCGGTCGCGATCCCCGAGCGGCACGCAGCCGGCGGGTCCGAGCACGCGCGGATGCTGCGCAAGCAGGAGGCCGGTGCCACCTTCTTCGTCACCCAGGTCGTGTACGACGGCGACGCCGCCAAGAGCATGGTGTCGGACTACCACTACGCCTGCCTCGACGCCGGCACCGAGCCCGCGCCCGTCGTCTTCACCCTCTCGGTGTGCGGATCCACCAGGACGCTGGCGTTCCTGGAGTGGCTGGGCGTCGAGGTGCCGCGGTGGATGCGCAACGACCTCGAGCGCAGCGACGACCCGCTGCAGG
>NZ_JBJEHY010000036.1:0-58884 GCF_051876515.1 Nocardioides sp.
CATCTGCGCGGCCAGCACCGGGCCGACCAGCGGGCCGGCGCCGGCGATGGCGGCGAAGTGGTGGCCGAACAGGACGCGACGGTCGGTGACGTCGAAGTCGCGCCCGTTCTCCAGGCGTTCGGCGGGCGTGGCCCGGGTCTTGTCGACCATGAGGACCCGGTACGCGATGAAGCGGGCGTAGAAGCGGTACGCGATCGCGTACGAGGCCAACGCCGCGAACAGGATCCACAACGCCGAGACGTCCTCACCCCGCCTGAGGGCCAGCATCGCCCAGCAGGTCGCGCCGGCGAGGGCGACGGCCACCCACACCACGACCTGCAGCGGTGAGGTCCGGCGGCGTCGGGTGGGCGGAGGTGGGGGTGCGGTCGCGGTCTCGTGCGCCATCACGTGGTCCTTCCCGAGAAGGGCCCGGCCGCGGCGGTCGGGCCACTCCTTCGAGAGTGGACCTCGGCGGGTGGGAGGGCAAGGAGGCGTGCGGTGCGGCGTGGCACGCTGGAACCATGGCGTACCACCCGAGACCGGTCAGCGTGACCGACGCCAAGGAGTCGCAGAGCGACCGCCTGCGCCGGCGCCAGCGCTGGTACGTGCTGCTGATGACGGTCTGCGTCACGCTGATCGTGCTCGCCTGGTACGTCGTGAAGGACTACTCGACCACCGCGGCCGTGGCCATGTCGGCGGTCGCGGCCGTCATCCCGCCCGTGGCCGCGATCGTCGCCAACTGGGGAGCCGACCGCTGACGCCGGGCCCCGGAGCGGGCCTCAGCGGCCCGGCTCAGTGCCCGACGATGCGGTGCGGCTCGTACGGGGCGGCCAGCTCGGCCAGCTCCTCGGCGGTGAGCTCGAGGTCGACGGCTGCGACAGCGTCGGTGAGGTGGTGCGGCTTGGTGACGCCCACGATCGGCGAGGTGACCGCCGGCTGCGCCATCAGCCAGGCCAGCGCCACCTGCGCGCGGGAGACGCCCCGACGCTCCGCGACCGCGGCCACGGTGTCGACGATGACCCGGTCGGAGTCCGGGTAGAGGTTGCGGCCCCACTCGTCGCCCTCGGAGCGGGCGGTGGTGGCGTCCCAGTCGCGGGTGAGCCGGCCCCGCGCCAGCGGGCTCCACGGCAGGACGCCGACGCCGGAGTCCTCGCAGTACGGCAGCATCTCCCGCTCCTCCTCGCGGTAGAGCAGGTTGTAGTGGTTCTGCATCGAGACGAACGTCGTCCACCCGTGGCGCTCGGCAACGTGCTGGGCCGTGGCGAACTGCCACGCGTACATCGACGATGCACCGATGTAGCGCGCCTTGCCCGCCTTCACCACGTCGTGGAGCGCCTCCATCGTCTCCTCGATCGGGGTCGCCGGGTCCCACCGGTGGATCTGGTAGAGGTCGACGTGGTCAGTGCCCAGGCGCGTCAGGCTGGCGTCGATCTCCGTCATGATCGCCCGCCGCGACAGCCCTGCGCCGTTGGGACCGGGCCGCATCCGGCCGTGCACCTTGGTGGCCAGCACGTACTCCTCGCGCGGGGCGATCTCGCGCAGGATCTTGCCCGTCACCTCCTCGCTCGAGCCGGCCGCGTACACGTTGGCCGTGTCGAAGACGGTGACCCCGGCCTCCCACGCGGCGGTGATCAGCGGGCGGGCCGCGTCCTCGTCGAGGATCCACGGGTGCCAGCCGCGGGCCGGGTCGCCCCAGCTCATGCAGCCCAGCGTGACGGCGGAGACCTCGAGGCCGGTGGTGCCGAGTCGGGTGTAACGCATGCCACGCATGCCTAGGTCGGCCGGATGGCGGAGCCCCCCGGTGTCCTCCTGGTGGGCGGCGTATCCTGACACATCGTGAGCAACGCTGCGACCGGACCCGAGTTCCGCTACTCCGACCTCCTCCCGACCCACGGCTCCAACGGCGAGGACGAGACGCCGTACCGGCTGATCACCACCGAGGGCGTCTCCACCTTCGAGGCCGACGGCGAGACGTTCCTCAAGGTCTCCCCCGAGGCGATCCAGACGCTGACCCGCGAGGCGATGCACGACATCAGCCACTACCTGCGCCCGGGCCACCTCAAGCAGCTGCGCAAGATCATCGACGACCCCGAGGCGTCCGGCAACGACCGCTTCGTCGCGCTCGACCTGCTCAAGAACGTCAACATCTCCGCCGGCGGCGTGCTGCCGATGTGCCAGGACACCGGCACCGCCATCGTGATGGGCAAGAAGTCCGAGGGCGTCCTGACCGGCTCCGACGACGGTGAGGCGATCAGCAAGGGCGTGTACGACGCGTACACCCAGCTGAACCTGCGCTACTCGCAGCTCGCGCCGATCACGACGTACGAGGAGAAGAACACCGGCACCAACCTGCCGGCGCAGATCGAGATCTACTCGACGCCGCAGACCTCCGGCAAGCCCGAGTACAAGTTCCTCTTCATGGCCAAGGGCGGCGGCTCGGCCAACAAGTCGTTCCTGTTCCAGGAGACCAAGGCGGTGCTCAACCCGACCCGCCTGCTGGAGTTCCTCGACGAGAAGATCCGCTCGCTCGGCACGGCCGCGTGCCCGCCGTACCACCTCGCCGTGGTCATCGGCGGCACCAGCGCCGAGTTCGCGCTCAAGACCGCCAAGTACGCCTCCGCGCACTACCTCGACGACCTGCCGACCGAGGGCTCCATGTCGGCCCACGGCTTCCGCGACACCGAGCTGGAGGAGGAGGTCTTCAAGCTGACCCAGTCCTTCGGCATCGGCGCCCAGTTCGGCGGCAAGTACTTCTGCCACGACGTGCGCGTGGTACGACTCCCCCGCCACGGCGCCTCCTGCCCCGTCGCGATCGCGGTCTCCTGCTCGGCCGACCGCCAGGCGCTCGGCAAGATCACCCCCGAGGGCGTCTTCCTCGAGCAGCTCGAGACCGACCCGGCGCAGTACATGCCGGACGCCGGCATCGCCGAGGACATCGCCGGCGGCGAGGTCGTCAAGGTCGACCTCAACCAGCCGATGGACCAGATCCTCGCCCAGCTGAGCCAGTACCCGGTCAAGACGCGTCTGTCGCTGACCGGCCCGCTGGTGGTGGCCCGCGACATCGCGCACGCCAAGATCAAGGAGCGCCTCGACGCCGGCGAGGAGATGCCCGACTACCTCAAGAACCACCCCGTCTACTACGCCGGCCCGGCCAAGACGCCGGAGGGCATGGCGTCCGGCTCGTTCGGTCCGACCACGGCCGGGCGCATGGACTCGTACGTCGAGCAGTTCCAGGCCGCCGGCGGCTCCATGGTGATGCTGGCCAAGGGCAACCGGTCCAAGCAGGTCACCGACGCCTGCGGGACCCACGGCGGCTTCTACCTCGGCTCGATCGGCGGCCCCGCCGCCCGTCTGGCGCAGGACTGCATCAAGTCCCAGGAGGTCATCGAGTACCCCGAGCTCGGCATGGAGGCCGTGTGGAAGATCGAGGTCGAGGACTTCCCGGCCTTCATCGTGGTCGACGACAAGGGCAACGACTTCTTCACCGACCCCTCCGGCGCGGTGACGGTCCCGCTGAGCACGCTGGCCGCCTCCGGGATCCGGGTGCGCTCCGCGGAGTGACCCCTCGTTCCTGACGCGCGACGTGCGACGACCCGGCTGCTCCAGCGGCCGGGTCGTCGCACGTCCGGTGAGTGGAAGCGGGAGACCCGTCGCGCGGCGCAGCCACCTACGGTGCGCGTCGTGACGGACGTCACACACCACCCCTGACACTCGGAGATCCCATGAAGATCCCTCACGCGCGCCGTACCGCCGGCGTCGCCAGCCTCGCGCTCGTCGCCACCCTCGGCGGCACCGTCGCCCTCACCGCGCACGCGGACGAGACGACCGCCCCCGCGGCCGCGGTCCTGCCCACGACCGGCCTCAACATCCTGCTCACCAACGACGACGGCTGGGACGCGCCGGGCATCACCGCCGTCCACGACGCCCTCGAGGCCGCCGGCCACACCGTCACCCTGGTCGCCCCCGCCACCAACCAGAGCGGCGTCAGCGCCCGCGTCGACTTCTCCGGCAACCTCACCGCCCTGGAGCAGCAACCGGGCGCGTGGTCGGTGAGCACCAGCCCCGCCGGCACCGTCCTGTTCGGCCTCGACCAGCTCTTCGACGAGAAGCCCGACCTGGTCGTCTCCGGCACGAACGTCGGCTCCAACACCGGCTTCGACACCAACTTCTCCGGCACGATCGGCGCCGCCACGGTCGCCGCCGGCATGTTCGACATCCCGTCGGTGGCGATCAGCACCGCCACCGGGTACGGGGCGGGCGCCACCGGGGCGTACGCCGAGACCGCGGACCTGCTCGTCGACATGCTCGCCCAGGGCCTTCCCGACCTCGACCGCGGCCACGTCATCAACGTCAACTACCCGCAGCTGAGCGCCGAGCGTCCCGCACCCCTGGGGATCCGGTACGCGGCGAATTCGCAGGCCTCCGCTGCCGCGTTCACCTACGTCCCGCAGGCCGACCCCGGCGTGTACAAGATCCAGGGCGCCCGCGGCACCGAGACGCCACTGCCCGGCACCGACACCGCCGTCCTGGCGCAGGGCTACGTCACCGTCGGCGTGCTCGACGCCGACCGGTCGGTGGCGATCGAGGACGCCGACGCCGTCACCGCGCTGATCGAGAAGCTGGGCGGCGACCCGGCCCCGCAGCCCGAGACCGTCGACCCGTGGGTCCAGGTTCTGCCCGCCCGGGCCGCGGCCGGCTCCACCCAGTGGCTGCGCCTGCGCGGCATCGAGGACAACGCCACCGTCCAGTTCGTGTGGACGCCGGTCCGCAAGGGCGCGAAGGTCACCACCACCGCCCGCGCCGCCGCCGACCTGGTGAAGCTGAAGGCGCCCAGGCGCAAGGCCACCTACAAGGTCGCCGTGCGCGTGGGCGGCAAGACGCTGCGCACGGGTCGGATCACGCTCGTCTGAGAGACGCGCCGCGGCGGTCAGCCGCGCAGGGTGGCGGTGAGCTCGAGCAGTGCGCCGAGCATCTTCTCCGCCTCTCCTGCGCGGCGCTCCGTCGGGGCGAACCCGTCGTCACCGAAGTCGATGTACGTCGGCAGCGTCACCACGGACCGCACCGCGAGCAGGTGGGCGTTGGCGACGACGGGACGCCAGTGCTCGACCGCGCGCACCCCGCCGTCGGCGCCGTACGAGACGAACGCGACCGCCTTGCCGCCCCACTCGGGGTACAGCACGTCGAAGGCGTTCTTGAAGGCCGCGGGGATGGAGTGGTTGTACTCCGCGGTGACGAAGACGAACCCGTCGAAGGAGTCGATCGTCTCCGACCAGCGCCGGGTCGCGGGGTTCTCGTACTGCCGGGCAGCGGCCCCGGGGACGGTCGCCTCGTCGAGCAGGACGAGGCCGAAGTCGGCGACCTCGACGAGCTCGTACTCCGCCCCGCCGTACGCCTGCGCCTGCTCCAGGACCCACCGGCCCACGCTGGGGCCGACGCGTCCGGGACGGGTGGTTCCGACGATGATCGCGATCCTCACGGGTTCTCCTCTGCACGGGGACGGGTCGTCGGCCAGTCAAGCAGCACCGGCTGCGCGCTAGGTTCGAGGCATGGCCGACTTCCGTACCGAGCACGACTCCATGGGCGAGGTCCAGGTGCCCGCCGACGCGATGTGGCGGGCGCAGACGCAGCGGGCGGTGGAGAACTTCCCGATCTCCGGCACCACGCTGGAGCCCCGGCACGTACGCGCCCTCGGCCTGGTCAAGCAGGCCGCGGCACGGGTCAACGGCGAGCTCGGCGTCCTCGACGCCGGGCAGGCGGCCGCGCTGCAGGTGGCGGCGGGACAGGTCGCGGCCGGGCGGCACGACGACGCGTTCCCGCTCGACGTCTTCCAGACCGGGTCGGGCACCAGCTCCAACATGAACGCCAACGAGGTCATCGCCTCCCTGGCCAGCACCGCCGGCACGCAGGTGCACCCCAACGACCACGTCAACGCTTCCCAGTCGTCCAACGACACCTTCCCGACCTCGATCCACGTCGCGGCGACCCTCGCGGTCGTCGAGGACCTGCTGCCCGCTCTCGACGTGCTCGCCACCTCGCTCGAGCGCAAGGCGGACGAGTTCGCGGGCGTGGTGAAGTCGGGCCGCACCCACCTGATGGACGCCACCCCGGTGATGCTGGGCCAGGAGTTCGGCGGGTACGCGGCCACCGTGCGGTACGCGACCGAGCGCCTCACCTCCGTGCTCCCGCGCGTCCGCGAGCTGCCGCTGGGCGGCACCGCCGTCGGCACCGGCATCAACACGCCGCCCGGCTTCTCCGCGCGGGTGATCGAGGTCCTCGCCGAGCTGACCGGCGAGCCGTTCACCGAGGCCCGCAACCACTTCGAGGCCCAGGGGACCCGCGACTCCCTCGTCGAGCTGTCGGGGGCGCTGCGCACGTACGCGGTGGGCCTGACCAAGATCTGCAACGACCTGCGCTGGATGTCCTCCGGCCCCACCACCGGGCTCGCCGAGATCCACCTGCCCGACCTGCAGCCGGGGTCGAGCATCATGCCCGGCAAGGTCAACCCGGTGCTCCCGGAGGCGACGCTGATGGTCTGCGCGCAGGTCGTCGGCAACGACGCGACGGTCGCGTGGGCGGGTGCCGCGGGCAACTTCGAGCTCAACGTGATGATGCCGGTGATGGCCCGCAACCTGCTGGAGTCCGTACGGATCCTGTCCACCTCCAGCCGCCTGCTCGCCGAGCGCTGCGTCGACGGCATCAACGTCGACGCCGACCGGATGCGCCGCTACGCCGAGTCGTCCCCGTCGGTGGTCACCCCGCTCAACCGGCACATCGGGTACGAGGCGGCGGCCACGGTGGCCAAGAAGGCACTGGCCGACGGCGCCACGATCCGCGACACGGTGCTGGCGATGGGCTTCGTGGAGCGCGGCGAGCTCACCGAGGAGCAGCTCGACGCCGCGCTCGACGTGGAGTCGATGACGCACCCGTGACACCCGGCGGTCTGGTCCCCCGTGACCCCGGACGAGGCCCGGGCCTAGGCTGCGGGCCTGTGATCAACGGCCTCCTGATCGGCGACCCGGAGCACTTCGTGGAAGTGGCCGGCGAGCGCCTGTCCCACCCGGACGTGTTCGGAGCCGCGGAGACGGTCGCCCGCTCCGTGACCGGGCTCGCCCGGGTCGCGGTCCTCGCGCGCCCCACGCTGAGCACCACCATCGCGGTGGTCGGCGCCCTCATGGCCGGCATCGAGGTGGTGCCCGTACCGCCCGACTCGGGCGCCGCCGAGCTGCGGCACATCCTCGCCGACAGCGCACCGGACGCGTGGTTGGGCGAGATGCCCGACGTCGACGGGTTGCCCGACCTCCCCCAGGTCCACGTCGACCTGGCCGAACGCACCTGGCCGGCCCTCCTGCGCCCCGTGGACGACGCCAGCACCACCGCGTTCGTCCTCTACACCTCGGGGACGACGGGCCTTCCGAAGGGCGTTCTGCTGTCTCGCAGCGCCGTGCGCGCCGGCCTCGACGCGCTGGTCGAGGCGTGGCAGTGGACCTCCGAGGACGTCCTGGCCCACGGCCTTCCCCTCTTCCACGTGCACGGACTCATCCTCGGCGTGCTCGGCCCCCTCACCGTCGGCGCGAGCCTGGTCCACGTCGGGCGCGGCACCCCCGAGGCGTACGCGTCCGCCGCCGGGAAGGGCGCGACGATGTACTTCGCGGTCCCCACGATCTGGTCGCGGATCGCGGACTCCCCCGAGCACGCGCGGGCCCTGGCGGGCGCCCGCCTGCTCGTGTCGGGGTCGGCGGCGCTGCCCGTCCCCGTCTTCGACCGGCTGCAGGAGCTGACCGGCCTGGCCCCGGTCGAGCGGTACGGGATGAGCGAGACCCTGATCACCGTGGCCACCCGTGCCGACGGCGAGCCCCGAGCCGGCTGGGTCGGCACCCCGGTCGCCGGGGTCGAGACCCGACTGGTGGACGACGCCGGCCACGAGGTCCCGCACGACGGCGAGACCGTGGGGCACCTGCAGGTCCGCGGCGCGACCCTGTTCGACGGCTACCTGAACCGTCCCGAGGCGACCGCGGAGGCGTGGACCGAGGACGGCTGGTTCCGTACGGGCGACGTCGCGGTGGTGACGGCCGACGGCGCGCACCGGATCGTGGGCCGCGAGTCGGTCGACCTGATCAAGTCCGGCGGCTGGCGCATCGGCGCCGGTGAGATCGAGTCCACGCTGCTGGGCCACCCCGCGGTGGCAGAGTGCGCGGTCGTCGGCGAGCCGGACGACGACCTCGGCCAGCGGATCGTCGCCCACGTGGTCGCGCGCACCGGAGTCGACGTGGCGGGCGCCGCGGGCGAGCGGCTGGGCGCCGAGCTGGTCGACCTCGTGGGCGCCGAGCTGTCCGCGCACAAGCGTCCGCGCGAGGTCCGGTTCGCCACCTCACTGCCGCGCAACGAGATGGGCAAGGTCCAGAAGAAGCGGCTGCTGCCACCCCCGTGAGGCCTCCGGGCGTGCCACCCGAGATCCGCTGGGCGGTACCCGCTGTTCCGTACCGGCGGTCGGGCTGACATTCTGCGCAGACACGGACCGGACAAAGGAGTTCACGTGGCACCCAAGATCGTCGTCGGAGTCGACAACAGCATCACCGCCGCCGCCGCGGCCGACCGCGCCGCCACCCTCGCCGCCGCACTGGGCGCCGAGCTGCACGTGGTGAGCGCGTTCGGCAAGCAGGAGGTCGAGACGGTGGAGATCGGTCACGAGACCTTTGTGATCTCCTCGGCCGACGAGGCCCGCCAGCTGACCGAGTCGCTGGCCGCCCGCCTTCACCTGGCCCACCCCGAGCTCACGGTGGTCACCAGCGGCCTCGAGGGCCGCGCGGCCACCGCGATCACCGACCACGCGGAGTCGATCGGTGCCAGCCTCATCGTGATCGGCAACAAGCGCGTCCAGGGACCCTCGCGGGTGCTCGGCAGCATCGCGACCGCGATCCTGCACAAGGCGCACTGCGACGTCTACGTCGCGCACACCCACGACCACTGATCGGTGAGCGACGCCTACTTCGCCCGGCAGGGGACGCTGTTCGCGCCCCTGCCGGACGCCCGTGGCTCCTGGAGCCACGACAGCATCCACGGCGTGGCCGTGTGCGGCCTGCTCGGTCACGCCGCCGAGCAGGCGCTCGTCGGCCACGGGCGTGCCGAGGACCTGGTCCCGGCCCGGTTCGCCGTCGAGCTCTTCGCGCCGCCGCGGTACGCCGACTGCACGGTGAGCACCCGGGTGGTGCGCGACGGGCCCCGGATCTGCCTGCTCGACGTGGAGCTCACCCAGGACGGACGACCGGTGGCCCGGGCCAGCGCGACGTTCGTCCGCGCCAGCGAGTCCGCGCCCGGGGAGGTCTGGTCCCCCACCGACCGACCCACCGCCCCGAGCACCGACGTGGCACCCGTCTCCGACGTGCCCCAGATGCCGTTCGTACGCAGCGGCGAGGGCCCGTGGACCCAGGAGTTCGCCTCGCACCAGAACGGTGAGCGGCACAGCTACTTCCACGTCTGCCACCCGGTCGTCGACGGCTCCCCGCTGACGGCGTTCGAGGCTGCTGCGTCCTCGGCCGACGGGGTCAACATGACGACCAACTGGGGCAGCCGCGGCGTGGAGTACATCAACACCGACGCCACCCTGAGCATGACCAGGCTGCCGGTCGGGGTCGAGGTCGGCCTGCGCACGCTGGACCGCACCGAGCACGCCGGCGTGGCCGCAGGAGCGGCCGCCGTCTTCGACCGCGAGGGTCAGTTCGGCGTGGTGGTGTGCAGCTCGATCGCCAACGCCCGCCGTACGGTCGACATGGCCACGCTCGAGGACGACACCGTCTGACGCACGTCGGTCAGGCGGTGGCCTCGAACAGCGCCTGACCCACGTGCTCACCGGGCTTGGCTCCGGCGGGGATCGCGAACAGCGCCGACCCGGTGACCTTGAGGTACTCCATCAGCGCGTCGGACTTGGCCATCGCGGTCTGCACGGGGATGAAGTGGGTGTCGGGGTTGCGGACGTAGGCCAGGAAGAACAGGCCCGCGTTGAGCCCCCCGAGGTCGTTGGAGCCGTCGACGAAGTTGTAGCCGCGACGCAGCATCCGGGCGCCGTCGTGGAAGTCGGGGTGCACCACGCGCACGTGGGCGTCCACCGCGATCGCGGGACCGTTGGAGCCCGGCAGGTCGAAGTCGGGCTCGGTGAACTCCTGCCCTCCCGACAGCGGTGCGCCGGTGTCCTTGGAGCGGCCCGTGAAGGCCTCCTGGTCGGCCAGCGGCTGGCGGTCCCAGGTCTCGATCAGCATGTTGATGCGACGCGCCGCGAGGTACGACCCGCCGGCCAGCCAGGCGCCCTTGGGGTCGTCGTCGGCCTGCACCCACACGTGGTCGGCGAGCGCCTCGGTCTCCTCGGCCTTGACGTTGGCGGTGCCGTCCTTGAACCCGAACAGGTTGCGCGGGGTGGACTGGGAGGTCGACGTGGTCGACGTACGCCCGAAGCCCAGCTGCGACCAGCGCACGGCCACGGTGCCCATGCCGATGCGGGCCAGGTTGCGGATCGCGTGCACGGCGACCTGCGGGTCGTCCGCGCACGCCTGGATGCACAGGTCCCCGCCGACCGCCCGCTCCTCGAGGACGTCGAACGGGAAGTGCGGCAGCGGACGCAGAGCCGCGGGCTGCGCGGAGGCCAGGCCGAAGCGGTCCTTGCCGTCGGCGTCGGTGAAGAGCGTGGGCCCGAACCCGAAGGTCAGGGTCAGGCCGCTGGCGCCCAGACCGATCGCCTCACCGGTGTCGTCGGGCGGCAGGTTGGCCGCACCCTGGACGGGTCCGATCTCGCCGGCCGGCTCACCGCGGGTGAGCCGCTCGGCCGCCTCGGTCCAGGCGACCAGCAGGGCCACGAGCTCCTCGCGGGAGTCGGTGGTGACGTCGAAGGCGGCGAAGTGCAGGCG
The DNA here is from genome assembly GCF_051876515.1 of Nocardioides sp. Lineage (GTDB taxonomy): Bacteria > Actinomycetota > Actinomycetes > Propionibacteriales > Nocardioidaceae > Nocardioides. The sequence continues at coordinate 10,875 of NZ_JBJEHY010000036.1, forward strand.
GTCCTGGGCGGGGGTGGTGATGCCGGCCTGGTGCTCGCCGCGGAAGGCGTACGGCTCGCGCGGGGCGGCGGGTGCCCCAGCGTCGCGGGACTCGTTGACTGCCCAGCCGGCCGCGAAGACGCCGGGAGCGGCAGCCGCCGCGGCGCCCCCGCCGAGCAGACCGCGGCGCGAGAGCGCGCCGCGCGCCGGGGCGGTGGCGTGCGGCGACGCCGGGGGCTGCTCGCCCCCGGCGTCCGGAAGGGTGTTGCCGGTCAGGACAGCACCGCCGCGGTGAGCTTGGACAGCGGCTCCGAGAGCGCGTTGACCGCGTTGGAGAGCTCCTGCACCTCGGCCTGGGAGAGCTCGTCGTAGTAGCGGAAGCCGTCGTCGGTGCGCTGGGCGTCGAGCAGCTCCTGCAGGGCGTCGAACCGGGTGGTCAGGGTGTCGGCCAGCTCGGCGTCCTTGGCCTCGACGATCGGCTTGACGCCCTCGAAGGCGACGCGGGCGCCGTCGATGTTGGCCTGGAAGTCCCACAGGTCGGTGTGCGACCAGATCTCCTCCTCGCCGGTGACCTTGCCGCTGGCGACCTCCTCGAGCAGGCCGCGCGAGCCGTTGGCGATCTGGTCGACGGTGTACTCGAGCTCCTGGACGCGCTCGTCGAGGGTCTCGGTGTTCTTCATGAGGTCGTCGGCGAAGGTGGCGCGCTGCTTGTCGTTGAGCGCCTTGTATCCCTTGGCCGGCGGCCACAGGTCCTTCTCGATGCGGTGCCAGCCGGTCCACTTCTGACCGGGCTCGAGGTCGGCCTCGCGGGCGTCCATCATCGGATCGAGGTCACCGAAGGACTCGGCGACGGTCTCGATGCGCTCCCAGTGCACGCGGGCCTCCGCGTACAGGGCGCGCGCCTCGTCGTCGTTGCCGGCCTTGTAGAGCTCGACGAACTCGGAGGTCTTGGTGACGAGCTGGTCGGACTGGTCCTGGACGTACGCGGCGTAGTTCTTCAGCGCCGCGTCCACCAGGGCCTGGTCGTCGGCGTCCACCGTGGGCGCCTCGTCGGACTCGGTGACCGTGAAGTCGTCGCGGATGCCGTCGCCCTTCATCCCCGGCTTGCAGGCGGTGAGGTACCCGCCCTCGGGGGCGGCGACCACGAGCTGGCGCGACAGCTGGGGACCGATGTTCTCGACCTCGGCCACGATCCGCAGGCCGTCGGAGGCCAGGAGGTAGAACTCGGTGACCTCGGAGCCGTTGTTGGTGACGTTGAACGTCAGCGTCCCCGCCGGTGCCTCGGTGGCCGACAGCTCGCACGCGTCCGCGGTGGACAGGACGTCGATGGTGCGGGCGTCGCCGGACTCCGTGTCCGGGTCGACGTTCTCGGTGCAGGCCGCCAGCAGGGGCACCGCGGCGAGCAGTGCGACGGCGAGGGACGAGCGCTTCATGGTGCTTCCTTGGTGTCGGTCAGATCTCGGACGCGGCCGGTTGCGGCGTCGAGGGGGTGGAGGAACGTCGGATCCCGCGGACGAAGAGGAACATCACCGGGACCACGTAGAGCACCCACGCGACGGCCTCGAGGACCGTCGTGGCGGGCGAGAAGTTGAAGATGCCCTTGAGCAGGGTTCCGTACCAGCTGGACGGCGGGATGGCCTCCGAGACGTCCCAGGCCAGGGTGTGCAGGCCGGGCAGGATGCCGGCCTCCTGCAGGTCGTGGACGCCGTACGCGAGGACGCCGGCGGCCACGATGATGAGGAAGCCACCGGTCCAGGCGAAGAACTTCGACAGGTTGATCGAGATGGCCCCGCGGTAGATGAGCCACCCGAGGACCACGGCGGTGGCCAGTCCGGCCGCGGCGCCGAGGAGCGGCTGCCAGGTGGCCCCGGACTCGCGGGTGGCGGCCTCGGTGGTCGACCACAGGAACAGGGCCGTCTCCAGGCCCTCGCGGCCCACCGCGAGCATGGCGACGAGGACGAGACCCCACCAGCTGCCCTCGGCGGCGTCGTCGATCTGGCCGCGCAGCTCCCCGCTCAACGAGCGGGACGCCTTGGCCATCCAGAAGATCATCCAGGTGACCAGGCCGACCGCGACGATCGACAGGATGCCTCCGATGGCCTCCTGGGCCTCGAACGTCAGTCCGCGCGGGCCGTAGAAGAGGGCGAACCCGAACGCGAGCGCCACCCCGGCGGCGATGGCCACGCCGAGCCAGATCCGCGGAAGGAGGTGACGTCGGTCCGTCTTGACGAGGTAGGCCACCAGGATGCTCACCACGAGGGCAGCCTCCAGGCCTTCACGCAGACCGATCAGGTAGTTCGCCAGCACATCTCGGGAATGTACTCCTGCTTCTTAGGTTCACCTAACTGATGCGGCGCACGTCACTGTCGTACGGCAGGGTGGCCCCATGCATGTCGTAGGAGTGGACCTCGCCTGGGGTGGCCGCCGCCCGACCGGGCTGGCCGTGCTGGACGCCCATGGGCGCCTGGCGCACCTGAGCAGCGTCACCGACGACGACGAGATCGTGTCGGCCCTCGACCCGTACGTCGCCGACGCCTGCCTGGTCGCGTTCGACGCGCCCCTCATCGTCGTCAACGCGACTGGCAACCGGCCGGCCGAGGCCGCACTCAACCGCGACTTCGCCCGGTTCGACGCCGGCGCGCACCCGTCCAACACGGGCAAGCCCGAGTTCGCCGGCAAGCCCCGCGGCGCCCGCCTGGCCGGACGGCTCGGGCTGGACATGAACCCGCGCTCCGGACGGGCCCGGCGTGCCCTGGAGGTCTACCCGCACCCGGCGACGGTCGCGCTGTTCGGGCTGGGCCGCACGCTGAAGTACAAGAACAAGCCGGGCCGCACGCTGGACCAGCTGCGGTCCGAGCTGCTGGTCCTGATGGGGCTGCTGGAGGGGCTGGCACGGGCCGAGGTCCCGCTGCGCCTCGACGAGGGGGCCGCCGCCGGCGTCTGGTCGTCGCTGCGCTCCGACGTGGCCGGCGCTGGCCGCAAGAGCGAGGTCCGCGTCGTGGAGGACCAGGTCGACGCCGTGGTCTGCGCGTACGTCGGGCTCCTGGCGGTGCGCACCCCGGAGGCGCTGACGACGTACGGGGACTTCGAGAACGGCTACATCGTGACGCCGACCCTGCCGGCCGGGCACTCCCCCGCGCCGCGCCGCCCGGCGGCGGAGCAGGCGAGCCAGACGCCGGCGGCGCCGACCGACACGTCGGCGGCGGTGAGCGAGTACGCCCGCCGGCAGCCCGCGCTCAAGCGGGCCACCACGTCGTTCACCGAGCTCATCACCTCCGTGCTGGACGAGGCCGGCATCAACTACCTGGCGATCAGCGGACGCACGAAGTCGGTCGCCTCGTTCGCCGGCAAGGCGCGGCGCACGGTCGACGGGGTGCCGATGTACGCCGAGCCGCTGGAGGACATCGGCGACCAGATCGGGCTGCGCGTCATCACCTACGCCCAGGACGACGTCACCGCGGTGGCGCACCTGATCCACGAGCAGTTCGTGGTCCACGACGACCGCGACCTGGGGCTGGTCACGGCCAGCGAGGGACGCTTCGGGTACGCCAGCCGCCACCTGCACATCGGGCTGGGGCCCGACGACGCCGCCGCGCACCCCGAGCTGGCCGACCTGGTCGCGCAGGTGCAGCTGCGCACCGTCCTGCAGCACGCGTGGGCCGAGTTCGAGCACGACATCCGCTACAAGGGCACCGTCCCCGACGAGCACGTGCCCGACCTCGACCGCCGGTTCACCCTCGCCGCGGGCCTGCTCGAGCTGGCCGACCGAGAGTTCTCGACGATCCGCGCCAAGCTGCGCGAGTCGCTGACCAGCGCCGGGGCTCCGGAGACGGGCGGGGACCCGCGGATCTCGGCGCGCGAGCTGGCCGCCTTCCTGGCCGGGCAGTACTCCGACGCGGGCTGGTCGCGCACCGAGCACTACGACTGGATCGGCACCCTGGTGCTCGAGCTGGGCATCACCTCGCTCACCGAGCTGGGCGAGACCCTGCGCGGCGTGGACGAGGAGACGCTCGCAGAGCGCATGGACTACCGCTACCCTCCCGCCGCCGTGCGGCGCCTCGACGACGCCCTGCTGTGGGCGCACGGCGAGACGTACGTGTCCCTGCACGCCAACGCGCACCGCGTCGACGCGCTGCGGGCCCGGCTGGCCAAGATGCGCGCCAGCGACTGAGCGCCCCGGACGCACGACGGCCCCTCCCCGCGGTGGCGGGAAGGGGCCGTACGAGAGGTCTGCGTCAGCCGGCCAGGACCTGGCGGCCCATCACCAGACGCTGGATCTGGTTGGTGCCCTCGTAGATCTGGGTGATCTTGGCGTCGCGCATCATGCGCTCGACCGGGAAGTCCTGCGTGTAGCCGTACCCGCCGAGCAGCTGCACGGCGTCGGTGGTGATCTCCATGGCCACGTCGGAGGCGAAGCACTTGGCGGCGGCACCGAAGAAGCCGAGGTCGGCGTCGTCGCGCTCGGACTTGGCGGCGGCGACGTAGACCATCTGGCGGGCGGCCTCGAGCTTCATCGCCATGTCGGCCAGCATGAACTGGATCGACTGGAAGTCGGCGATGTGCTTGCCGAACTGCTTGCGCTCCTTGACGTAGCCCACGGCGAAGTCGAGCGCGCCCTGGGCGATGCCGACGGCCTGCGCACCGATGGTGACGCGGGTGTGGTCGAGGGTGCGCAGCGCCAGCTTGAGGCCGGTGCCGGGCTCGCCGATCATGCGGTCGGCGGGGATCCGGACGTTGTCGAAGAGCAGCTCGCGGGTCGGGGACCCCTTGATGCCGAGCTTGCGCTCCTTCTCGCCGAAGGTGAAGCCCTCGTCGGACTTCTCCACGATGAACGCCGAGACGTTGCTGCCGCGCTTGCCCTCGGGGTCGGTCACCGCGAGCACGGTGTAGAACTCCGAGACGCCCGCGTTGGTGATCCACGACTTCTGGCCGTTGAGGACGTACTCGTCACCGTCGCGCACCGCACGGGTCTTCATCGAGGCCGTGTCGGACCCGGCGTCGCGCTCGGACAGGCCGTAGGAGAAGCCGCCCTTGCCCTGCGCGAGCGGGGTCAGGTACTTCGCCTTCAGCTCCTCCGAGCCGCCCAGGATGAGCGGCATCGAACCGAGCTTGTTGACCGCCGGGATCAGCGAGGACGACGCGCAGACACGGGCGACCTCCTCGATCACGATGCAGGTGGCCAGCGCGTCGGCGCCGACACCGTCGTACTCCTCGGCCACGTGGGGCGCGTAGAAGTCGGAGGCGATGAGGGCGTCCTCGGCCTCCTGCGGGTACCGGGCCTGGTCGTCCACCTCGGCCGCGAACGGCGCGATCTTGGCCTCGCAGATCTCACGGACGGCCTCGCGGATCGCCTCGTGGTCCTCGGAGAGCCGGTAGACGTCGAAGTCGGGGTTGCTCATGGGGTGGTGCCTTCCGAGATCAGTTGTAGGTGTAGAAGCCGCGACCGGTCTTGCGGCCCAGCAGGCCGGCGTCGACCATGCGGTTGAGCAGCGGCGGGGCGGCGTACAGGGACTCCTTGAACTCCTCGTACAGCGACTCGGCGACGGCCTTGGTGGTGTCGAGGCCGATCAGGTCGGCCAGGGCGAGCGGGCCCTGCGGGTGCGCGGCGCCCAGCACGAGGCCGTTGTCGATGTCCTCGGCGGAGGCGAAGCCGGACTCGAACATCCGGATCGCCGAGAGGATGAACGGGATCAGCAGCGAGTTGACCACGAAGCCGGCGCGGTCCTGGCAGTCGATAGCGGTCTTGCCCAGGGTGCCCTCGACGAAGGTGCGCGCCTGCTCGGTGACCTCCTTGGAGGTGACGATGGAGGGCACGAGCTCGACGAGCTTGAGGACCGGCACCGGGTTGAAGAAGTGGATGCCGAGCACGCGCTCGGGGCGCGAGGTGACCACGCCGAGCTTCATGATCGGGATCGAGGAGGTGTTGGAGGCCAGGATCGCGTCGGGCGAGGTGACGATCTTGTCGAGCTGGCGGAACAGCTCGGTCTTGGCGTCCTCGTCCTCGACGATGGCCTCGATGACCAGGTCGCGGTCGGCGAGCTCGTCCAGCGAGGTGACGACGCGGATGTTGTCGAGCACGGCGGCCGCGGAGTCGATCTTGCCCTTCGCCTCGGCACGCTCGAGCGACTTGGTCAGGCGGCCCTTCGCGGCCTCGGCGGCGGCGTCCGAGGACTCCACCACGATCACGTCGAGACCGGCGCGCGCGCTGACCTCGGCGATGCCCGAACCCATCAAGCCGCCACCGACGACTCCGACCTTCTGCATCTGCATCTCCTTGCGGGAACTGGTCTCCGTACCGGAATTGGTACTCGATACAGTCCGTACGGTACTCAGTACCATGACGTTCGCGCACATCGACGCCGTCGATCCCCACCCCAGGAAGGGACGCCCCACGTGAGCAGCACCCGCGACCGCCTCATCGAGGCCGCCTTCGCCCTCTTCGAGGAGCGCGGGTACGAGGCGACCACGGTGGACGACGTGGCCGAGCGCGCCGGCGTCGGGCGTACGACGTTCTTCCGCGCCTTCCGCTCCAAGGAGGACGTGATCTTCCCCGACCACGCCGCCGTGGTCGGGGCCATCGAGGACCGGCTGGCGACCGCCACCGACACGACCGCGCTGCTGGCCGTCACGGAGGCCGCGCGGCTCGTCCTGCTGCACTACCTGCACGAGGGCGCCCGCGCCCGCACCCGGTACGGCCTGACCCGCAGCGTCCCCGCCCTGCGCGCCCGCGAGATCGCGGGCCAGCAGCGCTACCAGCGCACCTTCCGCGGCTTCCTGCACGAGTGGATGGGCGGCACCGCCGCCAGCGCCCTGCGGGCCGAGCTGATGGCCAACGCGGTCGTGACCGCGCACAACCACGTGCTGCGCCGCTGGTTGCGCGCCGAGATCGGCGACGCGGTGGCGCAGAAGGAGTTCGACACGGCGATGGGTTACCTCACCCAGCTCTTCGAGGACCAGACCGGAGAGCGGAAGCAGGACGAACCGGCGGCCGTGGTGGTGGTACGAACGGACAGCAACCTCGCCTCCGTCGCCGACGCCGTGCGCACCGCCCTCGAAGGATTCCGCACCACGTGACCCCCTCCCCGCAGCCCCGGCTGCTCCTGACCGCTCTGGTCGTCATCACCACCGCCACCTCCGTCGTGAGCAGCCTCGGCGCTCCCCTGGTGCCCCTGCTCGCCACGCACTTCGAGGTCAGCCTCACCGACGCGCAGTGGTCGCTGACCGCATCGCTGCTGACCTCGGTGGTGGCCACGCCGCTGCTGGGGCGCCTGGGCAGCGGGCGGCGACGACGGCCGGTGGTCCTCACGGCGCTGGCACTCGTTCTGCTCGGCACCGTCGTCGCCGCGTTCTCGCCGTCGTTCTGGCTGCTGGTGGCCGGGCGCTCCCTGCAGGGGCTCGGCCTCTCGGTCACGCCGCTGGCGCTGGCCATCGCCCGCGAGCACCTGCCAGCCAGCCAGGCACCCGGGGCGCTCGCGGTGCTCTCGCTGACCACCGTGGCAGGAGCCGGGCTGGGCTACCCGTTCACGTCGTTCATGGCCGAGCACCTCGGCATCCGCGGGGCGTACCTCGCCGGCGCGGTGCTGATGGCGATCACCCTCGCGATCACCGTGGTGGCGGTGCCCGGGGCCCAGGGTGACGACCCGCAGCGTACGGACGTGCTCGGTGCCGGCCTGATCGGCGTCGGCCTGGGTGGCGTGCTGCTCGCCCTCTCGCGCGGCGAGACGTGGGGGTGGACGTCGGTCGCGACCCTGGTCACCGCCGGCCTGGGCGCGGCGCTGCTGGCCGCTTTCGTGGTCCGTACCCTGCGGGTCCCCCACCCGCTGGTGGACCTGCGCCTGGCCGTCCGGCCAGGGCTGGCCAACGCCAACCTCGTCGCCTTCGCGGCAGGCGTGGGGATGTACAGCCTGCTGACCCTCGCCGTCGTGGTCGTGCAGGCCGACTGGGGGCTGGGCCGGTCCGTGGCAGTGGCCGGCTGGGTGCTGGTCCCCTACTCGCTGTGCGCCGTGATCGGGACCCGGCTGTCCCAGGCGTACCGCCGCCAGCTCGGCGTCCGGTACCAGCTGCTCGTCGGGTGCCTCGTGTTCGGCGGCGCGTGCGCGCTCATGGCGCTGAGCCACGACAGCCTCACCGCCGTGCTGGTGGCGATGGGCGTCGGAGGCATCGGCAGCGGGTTCACCTTCTCCTCGATGGCGGTGATCATGGTGCCGTACCTGCCCCCGGGCGAGACCGGCAGCGCGATGGCGCTCAACATGCTGCTGCGCCACAGCGGGTTCACCGTCGGCAGCGCGGCCGCGATCACCCTGATGCACGTCTTCGGAGGGCTCGGCGAGCGCGGCTTCACCGGAGCCCTCACGGTCATCGTCGGGCTCTGGGTCCTCACCGCGCTGGCGAGCGCCGTGATGGACCGTCGGACGCCCCCGAGCGGCGCGGTGCCCGGCTCCGCGTGAGGAGCGTCCACAGCCGCGCCGGGAGCAGGCGGGCGGCCCCCATGAGCACGGCCATCGGCCAGGGGAAGACGATCGTGGCGCGCTCGGCCTCCAGCCCGTCGGCGATCGCCCGCGCCGCCTCGTCGGCCTCCACCATGAACGGCATCGGGAACGTGTTCCGCGCCGTCATCGGCGTCCGCACGAACCCGGGGCAGACCGTCGTGACCCGGACGCCGCGCCGCTGCAGCGCCCCGCGCAGGGCCTCCAGGAGGTTGATCTGGGCGGCCTTCGTCGCCCCGTACGCCTCCGATCCGGGCAGCCCGCGGTAGCCCGCCACCGACGCCACCCCGACGACGTGGCCGGCGCCGCGGGCGACCATCGGCGGCACCACGGCAGCGAGCAGGTTGTTGAGTCCCAGCAGGTTGACCCGTACGTGCTGCTCGAAGACGTCGGCGTCCCAGGTGGCGGCGTCGAACTGCTCCCAGTGGCCCGCGCACCACACGACCATGTCGATCCCGCCCAGACCGTCGGCCACCGCGGTCGCAGCCTCGGCGACCGAGGCCCGGTCGGCGGCGTCCACCGGGACCGCCAGCATGCGGGTGCCGGCCACCTCCTCCAGCGCCTCGCGGCGGCGGGCGCTGACCGCCACCCGCGCCCCGCGGGCCCGGAGCTCGTCGGCCAGTGCGGCGCCGATGCCGCTGCTGGCCCCGACCACCCAGCAGCGGCGGCCGTGCAGTGGCGACAGGCCGCTCACGCGACACCCTCCTCGGGGCGGGTCAGGCGGATCTGCGCCACGTCGAGGTAGCCGGAGGTGAACCCCGCCTCGCAGTAGGCCAGGTAGAACTCCCACGTGCGGCGGAACGACTCGTCGAAGCCGAGGACGTCGACCTGCTCCGCGGCCGCGACGAACGCTGCGCGCCAGCGGCGCAGCGTCTCGGCGTAGTGCTGGCCGAAGGCGTGCACGCGGTCCACCCGCAGGGCGGTGTGGCGCTCGGTCGTCTCCTCGATCGCCCGGACCGAGGGGATGAGTCCCCCGGGGAAGATGTGCTTCTGGATCCAGCCGTACGACCGGCGCGTGGCCAGGTAGCGGTCGTGGGACATCAGGATCGCCTGCACCGCCACCACTCCCCCGGGCGCCAGCAGCCGGTCCAGGGCGGAGAAGTACGTGGGCCAGTACTCCTCGCCGACGGCCTCGACCATCTCGACGCTGACCACGGCGTCGTACCGGCCGGTGGCCTCGCGGTAGTCCTCCAGCCGTACCTCGACCCGGTCCTCCAGGCCGGCGTCGCGCACCCGCTCGCGGGCGAGCTCGGCCTGCTCGGTGGAGAGGGTCAGCGTGGTCACCTGCGCCCCGCGGCGTGCCGCCTCGATCGCCAGGGTCCCCCAGCCGGTGCCGATCTCCAGCACCGTGCTCCCCGCGCGCACCTCGGCCAGGTCGAGCACCGCGTGCACCTTGCGCAGCTGCGCCTCCTCGAACCCCTGGGCAGCGAAGGGCTCGGCGGGGTCGAACAGCGCCGAGCTGTAGGAGAGCGTGGGGTCGAGGAAGGTGGCGAACAGGTCGTTGCTCAGGTCGTAGTGGGCCTCGATGTTGCGGCGCGACCCGCTGAGCGTGTTGCGCTCGGCGTCGGGCAGCGGCTGGTCGACGAGACGGCGCAGCCGGGCCAGCGGCCGCGGGACGACGTGGGAGAGGCGCTCGGCGAAGGGCAGCAGGACCTCCGCGAGGTCGTACCCGTCCCCGGCGCGCCAGTCCCCGGCCGTGTAGCCCTCACCGATCCCGATCTTCGGGTTGTCCGCCAGACGGGCGTACATCGCCTCCGGCCGCACGATCTGGACCACGCCGCGCAGGGGTCGTACGGCGTTGCCGAGGGTGGAGCCGTCGGGCAGGCGCAGCTCGACCGGCACGCGACCGGCCACCTGGCGCATCACGGCGCGGGCGGCACGGGCCCGCAGCCCGCGACGGGACGGCGCCGCGACCTCGGGCCGCGCGCCCGGGAGGGTGTGCTGCTGGGGAACGAGGGTGGTGCTCATCGGACGGCCTCCTGGGAGTGCGGCGGTCGGGGTTGGACGGGGAGTCGGGAGAGCCACAGCCGGATGCCGTGGAAACGGATGAGGGCGCTGACCCGGTGGGTCATGCCGAGGTGTCGGGCCCACGTGCGGAGCAGGGTGCGGGAGGTGGCGGGGACCGCACGGCCCCGGGCGGAGGCGGTGAAGACCTCCTGCCCCTCGCGCACCAGGCGCACCGTGACGCCCACCCGGTCGGGACCGAGCGCGAGCCGCACCCGGTAGGTGCCGGACACGTCGTTGAACGGGGAGACGTAGAAGGCCTTCTCGACCTCCGCGTTCCCCTCGGCGTCAGGTTCCAGGAGGTACGCGTGCCGCTCGCCGTAGGTGTTGTGGACCTCGAGCACCACCGCCCGCGGCGTGCCGTCGGGGCGCAGCACCCAGAAGACGGTGAGCGGGTCGAACGCGTACCCCAAGGAGCGGGCGTGGGCGAGCATCAGGACCCGGTCCTCGGTGGCGACCTCCACCGACCGGCCGGCGAGCCAGCGCTCCAGGTCACCCCGGATGCCACCGCCGAGCCGGCCCCCGTCGAGGTGGTCCGCGGCGTCGAAGCGGGCCAGGACCCGCAGTCCGCGGGGCAGGCGCGGGAGGTCGTCGAGGTCGACCAGCCACTGGTAGTGGTCGTGGGTGAAGGCGTAGCGGCGCGGAGTCCTGCGCAGGTGGCTGACCTGGCCCACCACCAGGGCGGGGACGGTCGGCGGCACCAGGGCCGCCCGGCTGGCGGCGGTCGGCCCGGTCAGGTGCAGCGTGCTCACCAGGCCACCCCCAGGGAGGCGGCGGCCTCGACACCGGAGCGGCAGCCGTCCTCGTGGAACCCCCACCCGAGGTGGGCTCCGGCGAAGGCGAGGCGCTCGCCCCCGGCCGCACGGAGCCGCTCGGCGGCCGCGACCGCCTGCGGGGTGAAGACGGGGTGCTCGTAGACCATCTCCGCGACCACCGACCCAGGCGCCACCAGGTCGCCGCCGTTGAGGGTGACCACGAGGTCCTCGCCCTCGAACCCCTGCAGCCGGTTCATCCAGTACGACACGGTGACGCCGTCGGGCCGCGCGCCCGGGCCGCAGGTGGTGCGGTGGTTCCACGAGGCGCGGGCACGGGTCGGCGGCAGCAGCGAGGAGTCGCGGTGCAGCTGGGTGCGGTTGACCGAGTAGCCGATCGCCCCGAGCAGCTCCTTCTCCTCCACCGACGCGTCGGCGAGGAGTCCGAGCGCCTGGTCGGCATGGGTGGCGACCACGACCTGGTCGAACTCCTCGACGTGCCCGTCGGCCGTGCGGACCTCGACCCCGTCGTGGTGCCGCGTCACGGCGACGACCGGCGCCGAGGTACGGACGTCGGGCAGCGCGGCGGCCAGCTTCTCCACGTACGTGCGCGACCCGCCCTCGACCGTACGCCAGGTCGGCGACCCCTTCACGGTGAGCATCCCGTGGTGGTCGAGGAAGCGGAAGAGGTGCCGGGCCGGGTAGGCCAGCGCGTCCTCCACGCCGGCCGACCACACGCACGAGACGAGCGGCACGGCGAAGTGGTCCACGAAGTAGGCCGACCACCCGCCGGAGGTGAGGAAGTCGCCCCAGGTGATCGCGTCCGCGACCGGGTCGTCGTCCTCCAGCAGCTCGCGGGCCGCCCGGTGGAACCGCGGCACGTCGGCGAGCATGCGCACGTACCGGGGGTCGAGGGCGCGCCGGGGCTGGGCCAGGAATCCGGCGGCACCACGGCCGCCGGCGTACGTCAGACCGCACGTGGTGCAGCTGATGCTCATGCTCATCTCGGTGGCCCGGGTCCGCACCCCCAGCTCGGCGAAGAGGCGGAGCAGCTGGGGGTACGTGCGGTCGTTGTGGACGATGAAGCCGCTGTCCACCGCGACGTCGCGCTCCCCTGCCGGTCCACCCAGCGGCACGTCGTGGGTGTGGGCGTGCCCGCCGAGACGTCCGTCCTGCTCGAACAGGGTCACCCGACGCGCTCCCGAGAGCACGTGGGCGGCGGTCAGGCCCGAGACGCCGCCACCGACGACGGCGGCTGTGGGTTCGTGTCGTGCAGTCATGCGGCTCTCCCGGGTCCTGGTCGACCGGCACGTGTTGCCGGCCCCCGATGACGACGCTAGAGTCTTTGTTCAAGGTTTGTCAAAGGTTTGGAGAGGGTTATGAAGATCGAGCGCACCGTCACCTCGTCGCGCCCCGCGGCGGAGGTCTTCGCCTACCTGAGCGACTTCACGACGACCGAGGAGTGGGACCCCGGTACGATCCGGACGACCCGGGTCTCGGGCGACGGCGGGGTCGGCACCGTGTACGCCAACGTCTCGCAGTTCCGCGGCCGCCCGACCGAGCTCACCTACGAGGTCACCCACCTCGAACCCGAGCGCCTGATCCGCCTGCGCGGCGAGAACCGGACCGTCCTCGCCGAGGACACGATGACCTTCACCCCCACCAGCACCGGAGGAACCGACGTGACCTACACGGCGCAGTTCACCCTCAAGGGTGTGGCGCGGCTGGCCGCCCCGTTCCTCGCTGGCGCGTTCCGCGCGCTGGGTGACGAGGCCGAGCAAGGTCTCTGCGCGGCCCTGGCCTGAGCGGTCCCATGTTCACTATCAAGCGCGCGGCCGAGCTCGTCGGGGTCTCCGAGGCGACCCTGCGCGCCTGGGAACGCCGGTACGGCATCGGCGCCCCGGCACGCAGCGAGTCCGGGTACCGCCTGTACGACGACGCGGCAGTGCGCGACCTGACCCGGATGCAGGCGCTGGTCATGGACGGTTGGTCGGCCCGCGAGGCAGCCGCCGAGGCACTGGCGCTCCGGGACGCGCCGGTCCCCCGCGCCAGCGCGGCAGCGGGGGGCGGGCCGACCGAGCCGGACCTGGGCGCCCTCGCCCGGGCCGCGACCACCCTGGACGCCCAGGAGCTGGCGCGGCTGCTCGACGAGCGGTTCGCCGGAGGCTCGTTCGAGACCGTCGTCGACTCTTGGCTGCTGCCCGCGCTCGACCGCCTGGGCGCGGGCTGGGAGGCCGGCGAGCTCACCGTCGCGGGTGAGCACTTCGTCGCCCACGGCGTGACTCGCCGGTTGGCCGCCGCCTACGAGGCTGCGGGCGACAACCCGACCGGGCCCCGCGTGCTGATCGGTCTGCCGCCGGGCGCGCGCCACGACCTCGGGCTGCTCAGCTTCGCCACCGCTGCCCGGCGTGCCGGCCTGTCCACCCGCTACCTGGGCGCCGACGTGCCCGTGGCCGCGTGGGCCCACGCCGCCTCCGACTCGTCGGTCTCAGCGGCCGTGCTGGCCGTGCCCATGGCCTCCGACGCTCCGGCGCTGGAACGGACGGTGGAGGCCCTCCTGGGCGTACGGCCCGACCTGCTCGTCGCGGTCGGTGGGGCGGCCCAGGAGCTGGCCCCCGCAGCGTGTCTGCTGCTGGGCCACTCGGTCCCCCGGGCCGCCGCCGAGCTGGTCCTCAGAACTCCACGCGCAGCGCGTCGCTGAGCGGACGCGCCCGACGTACGCCCAGCTCCCGGAGACGACTCGACCCACCAGCGTCCGCTGGTGGGTCGAGTGGGTGGGCGCGCGTGGGCGCGCGTGGGCGCGCGTGGGCTCAGCGCTTGAGGAACGCCTTGATCAGCGCCTGGGACTCCTCGGTGGAGACGCTGGCGGCGATGGTGCGCGCCTCGTCGGCACCGATCTCCTCGCGGGTACGGTCGGCGCTGCCGCGGATCAGGCGGCGGGCCTGGCCCAGCGCGAGGGCGGGACCGGCGGCGAACGTGGCAGCGACCTGCGCAGCACGCTCGGCGGCGGCCTCGTCGACCTCCGCGACCAGGCCCCAGTCGAGGGCCTGCTCGGCCGACAGCGGCTTGCCGAGCAGCGCGAACTGCAGCGCACGCTGCTGGCCGACCGCACGCGGCAGCAGGTACGAGACCCCGCAGTCCGGCGTGGCGCCGATGCCCGGGTAGGCGAAGACGAACTTCGTCCCGGGCTCGGAGATCACCACGTCGGCGGCCAGCATGAGACCGAGACCGGCACCCGCGACGGCACCCTGGACGACCGAGACGACCGGCTTGGCGAGCGAGGCGAGGTGGCGGAACGCCGCGTCGAGCTCGGTGGCCAGGACCAGCAGGTAGTCCGACGGCTCGGGGGCGTCCACGAAGGACGCCACGTCGCCGCCCGCGCAGAACCGCTTGCCGGCGCCGCTGACCAGCACCACGCGGACGCTGTCGTCGCCGTCGGCCTTCACCACGGCGGCCGCGAACTCACGGGCCGTGGGCAGGTCGAAGGCGTTGGCCGCCTCGGGACGGTTGACGGTGATGTGCCCGACGCCGTCGGCGACGGAGAACGTGACGAGGGAGGTATCCGCAGCCATCGTCAGACCCGCTTCAGCAGGGCCGCGAGCGCCTGGCCGCCACCGATGCACATGGTGACGATGCCGTACTCGAGGTCGTTGCGAACCATGGTCTTGGCCGCGCGGACCGTCAGGATCGCGCCGGTCGCACCGACCGGGTGGCCCAGCGCGATCGCGCCGCCGTACGGGTTGACCTGGTCGGCCGAGAGGCCGGCGTCGCGCGCCACGGCCACGGCCTGCGAGGCGAACGCCTCGTTGAGCTCGATCGTGCCGATGTCGGCCGGGGTGAGGCCGGTGCGCTCGAAGAGGTCCTTGAGCGCGAGCACCGGGGCGTAACCCATGAGTTCGGGCTCCATCGCGCCGGTGGAGACGGCCTCGATGGAGACCAGCGGCGTCAGGCCGTGCTCGGCGGCGGCGGCCTCGGTGGCCAGGACCACGGCGCCGGCGCCGTCGTTGATGCCCGAGGCGTTGCCGGCGGTGACGGAGCCGTCCTTCACGAACGCGGCGCGCAGGCCACCGAGGGTCTCCATCGTGGTGCCGGGCTTGGGGTGCTCGTCGACCTCGACCGTGTACGGCTTGCGGCCGCCCACCTCGACGGGGGTGATCTCCTCGGCGAACGCCGCCTTGGCCTCGTCGGTGGCGGCGCGACGCTGCGACTCGACGGCGAACTCGTCCTGCTCGGTACGGCTCACGCCGTACTTGGAGGCGACGTTCTCCGCGGTGACGCCCATGTGCTTGTTGCTGAACGGGTCGGTGAGCATGCCGACGGTGCCGTCGACCAGGGCGCGGTCGCCGAGCTTGTAGCCGTTGCGGGCACCGAAGTCGAGGAACGGCATCCGGCTCATCGACTCGTCGCCGCCGGCGACGGTGAAGTCCAGGTTGTTCCAGCGCATCTCCATCGCGGCCGACCAGATGGCCTGCAGGCCCGAGCCGCACAGGCGGTTGACCGTGTACGCGGGCACGTTGGTGGGCAGACCGGCGGCGAGCGCGACGCGGCGGGCGTTGTACCCGTCGGGGCCGACCTGGCCGATCTGGCCCATGACGACCTCGCGGACCTGCTCGCCGCTCACGCCGGCGCGGCTCAGGGCGGCGGTCACCGCGGTGGCGCCGAGCTCGTGGGCGGGGACGTCCTTCAACGTCCCGCCGAAGCTGCCGACCGGCGTACGCGCGCCGTCGACGATGACGATCTTCTGCTCACTCATGAGCGTGTTCTCCTTGAATCTGTGCGGCGGTCCCCGGCAAGGATATCCGTGATCAGGATTAGGGCTGACGCAGCATGTCCGCGAACCGGGCGTGCATGTCCGCGGACGCCTCGTCGCAGGCCGGGGCCAGGCGTCCCATCTCGGTGAAGCCGTGCACGAGGCCGTCGTAGCGCACCGCGTCCACGCGCACCCCCGCCGCCTGCAGCGCGGCGGCGTACGCCTCCCCCTCGTCGCGCAGCGGGTCGAACTCGGCGGTCACCACGACGGCGGCCGGCAGGCCGGTGAGGTCGCCCGCGATCGGCGAGAGGCGCGGGTCGTCGGCGTCGATCCCCGACTCGTCGGGCAGGTACATGCGGCGGTACCAGCTCATCTGGGAGATCTCCAGGCCGTACCCGCTGCCGTTGGCGCGGCGCGATTCGTACCGCCGGCGGCCGTGGTCGACCAGCGGGTAGACGAGGAGCTGCGCAGTGATCCGGTCGCGGTACGCCTGCGCGACCACCGCGGCCAGGTTGCCGCCGGCGGAGTCGCCTGCCACCCCCACGACGTCGGAGCCGCCGAGCTCGTCGAGGTGGTCGAGCACCCACGCGGTGGCCGTCAGGGAGTCCTCCACGCCGGCCGGGAACGGGCGTTCGGGGGCCAGCCCGTACGCCACGCTCACCACGACCGAGCCGGTGTCGCGGCACAGCCGCCGGATCGTGTGGTCGTAGGAGTCCAGGTCGCCGACCACGAACCCGCCGCCGTGCAGGTGCACGATCGTGGGCACCGGGGCCGAGGAGTCCTCCAGCAGCGGCCGGAAGACGCGGGCCGGCACGCCGCCGGCGTCGACGTCGACGACCTCGGCCACCTCGGGGCGCCGGGAGTCCGGGTGCAGGTAGGCCGTGGAGGCCGCCAGCGTCGCGCGTGCCTGCTCGGCGGTGGGCTCCACCTCGGGCACCGGGGTGGCGCGCATGAGGACGAGCATGTTCTCGATGTCGGGATCGACGGGCATGCGCGGAATCTAGCCGTCCACGCCCGGCCACGGGTGCACGGGCACCCGGCAGGCGGTCAGTAGCCTGAGCACCATGAGCCCCGAGCGCGACCCGATCCGCGAGGCGCACCGCCAGTGGGTGCGCCACGGGTGGGACGACGCCGCCGACGGGATGGCGATGGTGACCTCGGTGGTCCGCGCCCACCAGCTGCTCATGGAGCGCGTCGAGGGCGTGCTGCGCCCCCGCGACCTCACGTTCGCCCGGTACGAGATCCTGCGACTGCTGTCGTTCACCAAGGAGCGGAGCCTGCCGATGACCCGGCTCGGGTCGCTGCTGCAGGTGCACCCCACCTCGGTGACCAGCGCGGTGGACCGCCTGGTCAGGCAGGGCTTCGTGGAGCGCGAGCGCGGCACCGCCGACCGGCGCGTCATCCTGGCCACCCTCACCCCGGCGGGCGCCGAGGTGGTCGAGGAGGCCACGGTGGCCCTCAACAGCGAGGTCTTCGAGAAGCCCGGGCTGGAGCCCGACGAGGTGCTCGGCCTCACCGGTCTGCTGGGGGCGTTGCGCGCCTCGGGCGGCGACCACGTGTCGGACTGACGGACCCGACCCCGTAAATCGGTTGGCCGGGCGCCCCTGCCCCGGTAACTTCCTCGGCGACACCGCGCGGCCGCACCGGCCGCCGACGAAGGGACACCCCGTGCAGCAGTTCAGGAGCACCACCAGCGAGCGCCCCGAGCGCTGCTCGCTGCGCCCCGGCCTGCTCCGGCTCCTCCCCCAGCACCGTCGTTAGCCCGTCACGGGCCACGTACGTCGGGCCGCTGCGGGCGAGGAGTTCACCTCGCCGGCAGCGGCCCTTCGCATTTCCCACCCAGACTCACGCCGAGGAGGCGAGACACCATGACCACCCCCATGACCACCCCCATGACCACCCCCACGAACCAGCACCCGGACTTCCCCGTCGCCCTGCCCGGCGCCCGCGAGGACAACGTGCGGATGTGGGCGCAGCCGTACGACGTGGAGCCGGCCGCGCTCGACCAGCTCCGCAACATCTCCCGGCTGCCCTGGACCCACGGCGTCCGGGTGATGCCCGACGTCCACCTCGGCAAGGGGGCGACCGTGGGCTCGGTGATCGCGATGCGCAACGCCGTCGCGCCGGCCGCCGTCGGCGTCGACATCGGGTGCGGCATGGTGGCGGTGCGGACCGACGTCACCCAGTCGCAGCTGCCCGACGACCTGTCGGCGATGCGACGGGCGATCGAGCAGGCGATCCCGGTCGGCTTCTCCTCGCACTCCGGCGTGGCCGAGGTGATCCGCAAGGACTTCGTGCTGCGGCGGCGCTTCGGTCTCCTCATGGACGGCTTCTCCGGCCTGCGGGCCGAGAAGATCGGCGAGCGCGAGAAGCGGGCCTCCCAGCAGTGCGGCTCGCTCGGGGGCGGCAACCACTTCATCGAGGTGACCGCCGACGAGGACGGCACCGTGTGGCTGATGCTGCACTCCGGCTCGCGCAACATCGGCAAGGAGATCGCCGAGCGGCACATGTACGCGGCCCGCAACCTCGAGCACAACCTGGGGCTGCCCGACCGCGACCTGGCCGTCTTCGTCTCCGACACCGTGGAGATGGAGAACTACCTGCACGACCTCTACTGGGCGCAGGACTACGCCCTGCTCAACCGGAGCGCCATGATGACGGCCCTCAAGGGGGTCTTCGCACGGTGGTTCCCGCAGGCGCGGTTCGCCGAGGAGATCCAGGCCCACCACAACTACGTCTCCCCGGAGACCTACGACGGGGTGGAGGTCTTGGTGACCCGCAAGGGCGCGATCTCGGCACAGCAGGGGCAGTACGGCCTCATCCCGGGCTCCATGGGGACCGGGTCGTACGTGGTCAAGGGCCTGGGCAACACCGACTCGTACTGCTCGGCCTCGCACGGGGCCGGGCGGCGGATGAGCCGGACGAAGGCCAAGAAGACCTTCACCCTCGACGACCTGGCAGCCCAGACCGCCGGGGTGGAGTGCCGCAAGGACGGCGGGGTGCTCGACGAGATCCCCGGCGCCTACAAGGACCTCGAGTCCGTCATCGCCGCGCAGGTCGACCTGGTCCAGGTCGAGGCGCGGCTCACCACGCTGCTCTGCGTCAAGGGGTAGCGCCCACGGCCATCACCGCCAACACTGGAGAGAGGAGTTGGACACCATGACGATCGCAGCGAACCGCGCGGCCCTGCGCACGGTCACGATCCTCGACGCCTCCTCGGTGCCGCTGGACCGCGTCGACGTCGCGCACGCGGTCCGGATGCTCAACCGGCAGGTGGCGGTGGTGGTCGAGTCGGTCGCGGGACGGATGTTCGGTCCGTACCCGTGGCCGCGGGTGATCCGGCTGCTGCGCCGGGTCCGGCGGACCTGGTACGCCCAGCCGGCGCGCTGGCACCGCGGCGGGGTCTTCCTGCGCGACCGGCACCGCTGCGCGTACTGCGGGGCGCTGGCCGACACGATCGACCACGTGCTCCCCCGCTCCCGGGGCGGCGCGTGGTCGTGGACGAACTGCGTGGCGGCCTGCGAGGCCTGCAACCACGCCAAGGCGGACCGTACGCCGGCGGAGGCCGGCATGCCGCTCGTCCACGCCAGGCCGTACGTCCCCACCCGGGGCGAGCTGGTCGCCCGCCGCTGAGGCGACGGGCGTCCTACTTCACAGTAGATACTTGGATGTCCTACCATTTGAATTACTAGGACATCCAAGTATCTCTGCGAGGACCCCATGAGCGAGCTCCACCAGCCCACGAACCCCGTACGCCTCGTCACCGCGTCGGCGCTGTTCGACGGTCACGACGCCTCGATCAACATCATGCGGCGGATCTTCCAGAGCCAGGGCTGCGAGGTGATCCACCTCGGCCACAACCGCTCCGTCTCCGAGGTCGTCGAGGCCGCACTGGAGGAGGACGCCCAGGGCATCGCCGTCTCCTCCTACCAGGGCGGCCACGTCGAGTACTTCGAGTATCTCGTCGAGCAGCTGCGCGCGGCCGGCGCCGACCACGTCAAGGTCGTCGGCGGCGGCGGCGGCGTGATCGTCCCCGAGGAGATCGCCCGCCTGCGGAAGTCCGGCGTCACCATCTTCTCCCCCGAGGACGGGCAGCGGCTCGGCCTGGTCGGGATGATCAACTCCGTGGTCGCCGACTGCGACTTCGACCCGTGGGCGGTCCGCGCCGCAGACCTCGACGGGGTGCTGGCGGGCGACCGGCTGTCGGTGGCCCGCGCCATCACGGGCGCCGAGTCGGGCCGCCTCGACGAGGCCTTCCTCTCCGCCGTACGCTCCGCCGCCGCCGCGAGCGCCGCCCCGGTCCTCGGCATCACCGGCACCGGCGGCTCGGGCAAGTCCTCGCTCACCGACGAGCTGGTCCGCCGCTTCCGCGTCGACCAGGGTGACAAGCTGCGGATCGCCGTCATCGCCGTCGACCCGACCCGTCGCCGGGGCGGCGGGGCGCTGCTGGGTGACCGGATCCGCGCCAACGCGCTCGACCCGGGCCACACCTTCTTCCGCTCGCTGGCCACGCGCGGCGCCCACGAGGTGCCCGAGAGCCTCGCCGACGTGATCGCGGTGACCAAGGCCGCCGGCTTCGACCTGGTCGTCGTCGAGACCCCCGGCATCGGCCAGGGCGACGCCGCCATCGTCCCCTTCGTCGACACCTCGCTGTACGTCATGACACCCGAGTTCGGCGCGGCCAGCCAGCTGGAGAAGATCGACATGCTCGACTTCGCCGACACCGTCGCGATCAACAAGTTCGAGCGCCGCGGCGCCAAGGACGCCCTGCGCGACGTGGGCCGCCAGATGGTGCGCAACCGCGAGGCGTTCGGGAAGCGCCCTGAGGACATGCCGGTCTTCGGCACCAGCGCCGCCACCTTCAACGACGACGGCGTCACCGCCCTGTACCAGCACCTGCGCGACCTGCTCGCCGAGAAGGGGCTCCCCGTCGTCGAGGGCCTGCTCCCCCACGTGGACGTGCGCCACTCCTCGGGGATCCGTCAGGTCGTGCCCACCGACCGGGTGCGCTACCTGGCCGAGATCACCGAGACCGTGCGCGGCTACCACGCCGACACCGAGCGGTACGCCGAGGCGGCGCGTCGCCTGCAGCGCATCGACCTGGTCCGCGGCGAGGTGGTCTCGAGCGGCTCGACCAGCGAGGCCCTCGACGGCCTGCTGGAGGACGCCCGCAAGCAGGTCCCGCACGAGGTGACCGACCAGATCGCCGCGTGGCCGGCGGTCGTGGAGTCGTACTCCGGCGACCAGCAGGTCGTGAAGGTGCGAGACCGCGAGATCGTCACCCAGCTGACCAAGGAGTCGCTGAGCGGCAACAAGATCCCCCGTGTCGCCCTGCCCCGGTACACCGACCACGGCGAGCTGGTGACGTTCTGGCGCAAGGAGAACCTGCCCGGCTTCTTCCCGTTCACCGCGGGTGTCTTCCCGTTCAAGCGGGACGGCGAGGACCCGGCGCGCATGTTCGCCGGCGAGGGCGACCCGTTCCGCACCAACCGCCGCTTCAAGATGCTGTCCGCCGAGGGCGAGGCGACCCGATTGTCGACGGCCTTCGACTCGGTGACCCTGTACGGCCGCGACCCCGACCCGCGCCCCGACGTGTACGGCAAGGTCGGCACCTCGGGCGTCTCGGTCGCGACGCTGGAGGACATGAAGGCGCTGTACGACGGCTTCGACCTGGTGGCGCCGTCCACCTCGGTGTCGATGACGATCAACGGCCCCGCCCCCACCGTCCTGGCGTTCTTCCTCAACACCGTCATCGACCAGCAGGTCGAGAAGTTCCGTGAGCGCGAGGGCCGCGAGCCGTCCGACGCCGAGCACGAGGAGCTGCGCGCGTTCGCGCTGGCCAACGTCCGCGGCACCGTGCAGGCCGACATCCTCAAGGAGGACCAGGGCCAGAACACCTGCCTGTTCTCCACCGAGTTCAGCCTGCGGATGATGGCCGACATCCAGGAGTGGTTCATCGAGCAGAAGGTGCGCAACTTCTACTCCGTGTCGATCTCCGGCTACCACATCGCCGAGGCCGGGGCGAACCCCATCAGCCAGCTCGCGTTCACGCTGGCCAACGGGTTCACCTACGTCGAGGCGTACCTCGCGCGCGGCATGGACATCGACGACTTCGCGCCGAACCTGTCGTTCTTCTTCTCCAACGGCATGGACCCCGAGTACTCGGTGCTCGGCCGGGTCGCCCGCCGCATCTGGGCGATCACGATGAAGGAGAAGTACGGCGCCGCCGAGCGCAGCCAGAAGCTGAAGTACCACGTCCAGACCTCGGGCCGTTCGCTGCACGCCCAGGAGATGGACTTCAACGACATCCGCACCACGCTGCAGGCGCTCATCGCGATCTACGACAACGCCAACAGCCTTCACACCAACGCCTACGACGAGGCCGTCACGACCCCGACGGAGGAGTCCGTGCGCCGCGCGCTGGCGATCCAGCTCATCATCAACCGCGAGTGGGGCCTCGCGATGAACGAGAACCCCAACCAGGGGTCGTTCATCATCGACGAGCTCACCGACCTGGTGGAGGCGGCCGTGCTCGCCGAGTTCGACCGGATCAACGAGCGCGGCGGCGTGCTGGGCGCCATGGAGACCGGCTACCAGCGTGGCCGGATCCAGGACGAGTCGATGCTGTACGAGCACCGCAAGCACGACGGCTCGCTGCCCCTGATCGGCGTCAACACCTTCCTCAACCCGCACGCCGACGACGCCGAGCCCATGGAGATCGAGCTGGCCCGGGCGACCGAGGCGGAGAAGGAGTCCCAGCTGTCCCGCGTACGCGCCTGGCAGGCCTCGCACTCCAGCGAGGCCCAGGAGGCGCTGGCCCGCCTCAAGGACGCCGCGGTCGCCGGGGACAACGTCTTCGCCGTCCTGATGGACGCCGCCCGCGTCTGCTCCCTGCAGCAGGTCACCGACGCGTTCTTCGAGGTGGGCGGGCAGTACCGGCGCAACGTCTGAGGTTGGCTGTGCTCCCTCCGGTGGGGGTCGTCTCTCCGGCGGGACCTGCCAGTGACCCCAAGTTGGGTCACCTGACCCAACTTGGGGTCGGCCGGAGAGGGTCGCCCCAACTTGGGGACGGTCGGAGAGGTTCCGGCGACCTCCCAACCTCTCCCAGTGACCACCATTTGGAGTGGCCGCAAGCTGGGCGTACGCCTACGGCACGCCTCTGGATGACGCCGAGATGTCAGAACCACCTCCAGTCGGGCCTTCTCATCCCGGGCCACGTGTCATCTGATCGCGACGCCGCGCTGAACGAGCCGGCCCCGTATTACATGATTATGATTGGTCATTACTGTCGAGTAGTTGTGATGACTCGGCGAAGGAGACACCGCAATGACATCCGGGAACCCGCGACCGATGAAGACGGCCATGCTGGTCGCTCAGCGCATCGTGTCGGACATCAACGACCGTGGAAACGTCATCGGCGACCGCCTCCCACCCGAGCGGATCATGCTGGAGAAGTACGACGTGGGCCGCGGCACCCTGAGGGAGTCCCTGCGGTTCCTCGAGCTGCAGGGCCTGATCATGCTCAAGCCGGGCCCGGGCGGCGGCCCCGTCGTCGTCCAGCCCGACGCGACGTCCCTGGCCACCTCGCTCACTCTGCTGCTGCAGTTCGCGAACGCGCCGTTCCGCACGATCGCCGAGGCCCGTCTGGGTCTGGAGCCGATGATGTCGCAGCTCGCCGCCGAGCGCATGGACATCGACACGCTCAAGGACCTCAAGGCGAGCGTCGACACCATGTACGACAACCTCGGCAACCGGACGATCTTCCTGGAGGAGAACAAGCGCTTCCACGACGTCATCGCGCACGGCTCCGGCAACGCGATGTTCGGCTACCTCGTCGACGCCCTGCTCGGCATGCTCGACGGCTCCGCGATCGGCATCGACTACCCCGAGCACCGCCGCGAGGCCGTGCACAAGGCGCACCGTCAGATCTACGAGACCATCGAGTCGCGTGACCCCGCTGCCGCGGCGGCCGCGATGCACGACCACATCGACCAGTACGTCACGTACGCGCAGAAGAAGTTCCCCGAGGTGCTCGACGGCCCCATCGTGTGGGGACAGGTCTGACCCCGGCCCGCGAGGTCACCAGGCCATCAGCTGGACCTTCGGGAACGTGCGGGCGATGTGGCGGATCGTGGGGTTGGACAGCGTGTTCGGGTGGGCGTTTGCCACCCGGCTCGCCGCCGTCGACCACGAAGATCCTGAGTGGGATGGATTCGAGGAGCGTGGCTCCCTCCACGGAGGAGCAGACCTCAGGCCCAGAGCACCGGGTCACCCATGCGGTCGGCCGCGTGGGTGTCGTAGTAGGCGATGACGGCCGCGATGTGGCCGTCCACGGCCTCGTACGCGCGACGCTTGTGGCCGCGCACGATCGCCTCGGCGGCCTCGGCGTGCCAGCTTCGGGCCTCGGCGTACGGGACGCGCACCGGGAGTGCGGCCATCACCTGGTCGGTGACCAGGTGTCCGACAGTGCGGGTGAGGAGCTGGACCACCTTGTTGCCCGAGAGCTGGGCGATCGCGGCGTGGAAGGAGTCGTCCTCCGACACGTCGCTGTCGGGGCTCGCACCCGGGTCCAGGTACGGGCCCATCAGCTCACGCACCGTGGCTCGGTCGGGGTTGCCCGCGGCGCGGGCGGCCAGCGGCGGCTCCATCAGCTGCCATGCCTGGAGCACCTCGGCGTACGACGCGCCGGCGAGGTGGAAGTAGAGGGACGCGCTGCGCGCCAGGAAGCCCGCGTTGACGGCCTCCAGCGTCGGCCCACCTCCGGGTCCCCGGCGGATGCTCAGGAAACCCTGCACCTCGAGCAGGCGCAGCGCCTCGCGCAGGGTCTCGCGGCTCACCCCGAACTGGACGATCATGTCGGCCTCGGGTGGGAGGCGGGTGCCGGCCGTCAGTCCGTCGGCGACGACCTGGTCCACGATCTTGGCAGCAACCTCCTCGGACGCCTTGCGGCGCACGGGCCGGGCCGACGCTCCACCGCCGACCCTCTCCGAGATGATCTCAATCCCCGGTCGATTGCTCATCGTTCCTTGATCCCCCTCAGGCCCGCGCGCGTGCGCGGTCGGCGAAGCCTACGGTTTCGTTGGTGTCTGTGTAGTCCGATTTCTGGTAATGGACCAGCAGGGACGCGCCGAATGCCCCGATTGGCGGAGCAAAAGTGCTGATCTGCGGCACCCGGGACGGCCGTGGCGGCCGTCCGCACAGATCAGTACCAGCCGCGGGAACTCTTGAACGACCACGCCGCGCACGGGGTGCCGTAGCGGTTCTTGATGTACTCCAAACCCCAGCGGATCTGCACCTCCGCGGAGGTCATGTACCCCTCCGGCAGGTCGTGGGTCGCCGTGAGCGCCTGCGGGATGCCGTACGCCGAGGAGCTGGGGTTGTCGGCGTCGACGCGCCACCCGGACTCGCTGGCGTAGAGGGAGTCGAGGCAGCTGAACTCCGAGGCCGCGAACCCGTACTCCGAGAGCAGGACGCGGGCGATGTCGCGCGGGTCTCCGGTGGCCAGGTTCTCCTCGCGGGTCACCGCCACTCCCCCGGCCTGGGTCAGCGCGGCCTGCTTGACCGAGTCGGTCTCGCCACGGCGGTCCGAGCGGGAGACCACGTCGTCGCGGTTGGCCAGGATCTCAGCGGCCTGCTCGTCGGCGCCGGTGTCGGCCACCGCAGCACCGAGGTCCGCGCCCGCCAGCAGGGAGGCGTCGCGGGTCGCGTCGTCGGTGAACCCGACGCCGGTCGCGACGGTGGCACCGGTCGCGACGGCCGCCAGCGACGTCATCGCGAGGCTCGTGCGGACCACGCGGGTGCGTCGGGACGTGACCGCCTTGTGGCGTCCGGGCGCGCGGTGCTTCGGGACGTACTTGTCGGTTTCAGACACAGTTCAGGGGACCCACGTTTCGAGGACGGTCGGACACGGCCTGGCGTGTCCTCCCCCGGCGGAACTGACCCTCCACCAGGACTCGGCAGGCACAGCCACCCTGCAACAGTGCCCGGCGAGGTGCAAACGGAACCGCCCAATTCGTGGGACCACTTTGATCACACCAGCCTCAACAGACGCGTACGTCCCTCCCGCCACTGCGCGCACGGGAGGGACGTACGTGACCAACCTCCTACCCCCTACAGAGTCACGCCCTCGAGCATCTCGGTGACCAGCGCTGCGATCGGCGAGCGCTCGGACCGGGTCAGCGTCACGTGCGCGAACAGCGGGTGCCCCTTGAGCTTGTCCACCACCGCGACCACGCCGTCGTGCCGCCCGACCCGCAGGTTGTCGCGCTGCGCCACGTCGTGGGTCAGCACCACCTTGGAGTTGGCGCCGATGCGCGAGAGCACCGTCAGCAGCACGTTGCGCTCCAGCGACTGGGCCTCGTCGACGATCACGAACGCGTCGTGCAGCGACCGGCCACGGATGTGGGTCAGCGGCAGCACCTCGAGCATCCCGCGGCGCAGGATCTCGTCGATCACGTGGTGGCTGCACACCGACCCCAGGGTGTCGAAGACCGCTTGGGTCCAGGGCGCCATCTTCTCGGTCTCCGAGCCCGGCAGGTACCCCAGCTCCTGCCCACCCACCGCGTACAACGGCCTGAAGACGACCACCTTCTTGTGCTGGCGCCGCTCCATCACGGCCTCCAGACCAGCGCACAGGGCCATCGCGGACTTGCCGGTGCCGGCGCGCCCGCCGAGGGAGACGATCCCCACCTCGGGGTCCAGCAGCAGCTCGAGCGCGACCCTCTGCTCGGCCGAACGGCCGTGGATCCCGAAGGCCTCTCGGTCGCCCCGGACCAGGTGGACCCGCTTGTCCGGGCCTACCCGCCCCAGCGCGGCACCCCGCTCGGAGAGCAGCACCAGCCCGTTGTGGCAGGGCAGGTCGCGCGCCGCGTCCAGGTCGACCACGCCGTCCTCGTACAGCTCGTCGAGGAGGTCGGCGGCGATGTCGACCTCGCTCATCCCCGAGTAGCCGGTGTCGGAGTCGCTGATCGACTCGGCCCGGTACTCCTCCGCGCGCAGCCCCACCGCGGAGGCCTTGATCCGCATCGGGAGGTCCTTGGAGACCAGGGTGACCTGGTGGCCCTCGTCGGCAAGGTTGCGCGCGACGGCGAGGATGCGGGTGTCGTTGTCGCCCAGCCGGAACCCCGAGGGCAGCGAGCTGGCGTCGGTGTGGTTGAGCTCCACCCGGATCGTCCCGCCGAGCTCCCCGACGGGAACCGGCGAGTCCAGCCGGCCGTGGGTGATCCGCAGCTCGTCGAGCAGCCGCAGCGCCGAGCGGGCGAAGAAGCCCAGCTCGGGGTGGTGCCGTTTGCCCTCGAGCTCGGTGATGACCACCACCGGCAGCACCACCTCGTGCTCGGCGAAGCGCCGCAGCGCGGCTGGGTCGGCCAGCAGCACGCTGGTGTCCAGCACGTACGTGAGTCGCCCGGAGCCCTCCCCGGCTCCTGGCTGGTCCGCCGGCGCCTGCGCGGCGGCCTGCTGCTGGTCGGTGCTCTGGGCTGATCTGGACGTCGTGGCCACGGTGACTACCCCTCACGGGTCCGTGCGCGCACTCCTCGCCCGGCCCTGGTTCAGCAGACGGACCGGGTCGCCCGAGGACCGGAGTGCCGGCCCCCTCGAAGGCCGCACGGAGCCGGTGCCACCGACTCCCCTCGGCGCTTCATCTGGTCGTGAGCTCTCACGAACGGGCCTCCTGGTCACGGCCGGCTTCCCCACCTGCCGATGCCGCGAAAGTACGCCCGTGCGCGACCCGCCCGTGTGCGCCACGCCACAACGGCGCGTTAAATCGAGATGACGGTCCGGCGTCGCCTCAGGCGCCGAAGCGGCGCTCACGCTCGGCGTACGCACGGATGGCGCGCAGGAAGTCGACGCGGCGGAAGTCGGGCCACAGCGCCTCGCAGAAGTAGAACTCCGAGTGGGCCGACTGCCAGAGCAGGAACCCGCCCAAGCGCTGCTCGCCGGAGGTGCGGATCACCAGGTCCGGGTCGGGCTGCCCCTTGGTGTAGAGGTGCTCGGCGATGTGGTCGACGTCGAGGATCTCGGCGACCTCCTCGATCGTGCGGCCCTCGCTCGCGGCCTTGTGCAGCATCGCGCGCACCGCGTCGGTGATCTCGCGGCGGCCGCCGTACCCGATGGCGACGTTGACGATGATCCCGTCGACCTCGCGGGTGGCCTCCTCGGCCGCCTTGAGCTTCTCGGCCGTCTCGGGCGGGAGCAGGTCGAGCGCGCCGACCGGGTGGATCCGCCAGCGCCCGGTGCTGGCCAGCGACTCCACCGCCCCCTCGATGATCGCGAGCAGGCCGGTCAGCTGGTCGGCCGGACGCGAGGTGAGGTTGTCGTTGGAGAGCAGCCACAGGGTGACGACCTTGACGCCGACCTCCTCGCACCACTCCAGCAGCGGGAAGATGTTGTCCGCCCCGGCCTGGTAGCCCTGGGCGGTGTCCATCCCGACCGCCCTGGCCCAGCGCCGGTTCCCGTCGAGCATCACCCCGATGTGCTGGGGGATGCGGTCGGCGGGCAGCCGCTTGACCACCCGGTGCTCGTACGCCGGGTAGAGCACACGCCGGACGGCGTCCTTGAATCTCGACACGCCCTCGATCGTATCTGTGCCTAGAGTGGTGAGGGTGCTGCACGACCCCCTGCGCGGCGAGGACCGCACCACCAGCGACCTGAGGCTCGGCCCGCCCAGCGCGTTGTCCCACGCGGTGCGGGCCGCGGGAACGGCGGCCCTGGTACTCGTGCTGGTGCTGGCCGCGCTCAACCTCCTCGGGCCCCGTACCGGGACCGTCCGCGCCTCGGCCCAGGGCTACTCGCTCACCGTCGCGTACCCCGCGATCACGCGCGCCGGCCAGCCGGCACCCCTGCAGCTGACGGTCGACGGGTCGCTGGGGAGCACCGTCCGCCTGCGCCTGTGCCAGGAGTTCTTCCGCGACAGCGACTTCCAGTCGTGGTTCCCCACGCCGTCCGCCGAGACCAGCGACGAGGACTGGATCGAGTACGAGTTCGACGCGCCCTCCACCGGCGCCCTGGAGATCGCACTGGACTCGCGCACCGCCCCGGGGCAGTTCGGCCAGACCGAGGAGTGTGCCGTGAGCGTCATGGTCGACGACGAACCGACGGTGAGCGCCACGTTCCGGGTCTGGAGGTTGCCCTGATGGACATCCTGGTGCGCTCGGCGATCATCTTCGTCTTTCTGTGGCTGGTGGTCCGGCTCGGCGGCAAGCGCGAGGTGGCCCAGCTGTCGGCCTTCGACATGATCCTGCTCATCACCGTCGGCGACCTGGTCAGCCAGGCCGTGCTGCAGGAGGACTACTCCCTCACCGCCGCGGTCATCTCAGTGGCGACCTTCTCGCTGGCGGGCCTGCTGCTCGGCGCCGTGGTCCGGCGGTTCCCACGTACCCGACCGGTGCTGGCCGGCACCCCGGCGGTGGTGGTGCGCGACGGCGAGCCGCTGCTGGACGTCCTGTCCGGGGAGCGGCTCACCCTGGCCGACCTGCACGAGGCCGCACGCGAGCAAGGCGTACGGCGCCTGCGCGACATCGAGCTGTGCGTCCTGGAGGTCGACGGGTCGTTCTCGTTCTTCTGCACCGAGGAGGACGACGGCCGCGACGGCGCCCCGGACGGGGGCGGGCTGCCGTGAGGGATGCGTCGCTTTCGCGTGACGGGTTGGGAACCGGCAGGTAGGTTCGGCCCATGAACGAGGTGCTGCGTTCCCGCATCGACGACCTGCACGAGCGGGTCGACGACGTCATCGCGGAGGTCAAGCCCAAGCTGCGCGGCTGGCTTCACGCCTGCACCGCACCGCTGACACTGGCGGCCGGCATCGTGCTGGTCGTCCTGTCGCCCGACGCCGCCACCCGTACGGGGTCCGCCGTCTTCGCGCTCTCGGCGGTGGTCCTGTTCACCGTCTCGGCGATCTACCACCGTGGCCGCTGGTCGCCCCGCGCCCAGCTGATGCTCAAGCGGTTCGACCACTCCAACATCTTCGTGCTGATCGCGGGCTCCTGCACCCCGTTCGCGCTGCTGCTCCTCGAGGGCTCCGACCGGTGGCTGATGCTCGGCATCAGCTGGGGTGGCGCACTGTCGGGCGTCCTGATGAAGGTCTTCTGGACCGGTGCGCCCCGGTGGCTCTCAGCGCCCATCTACATCGCCCTGGGCTGGGCCCCGGTCTTCTTCTTCGGCGGCTTCGTGCGGGGCGCCATGACCGACTACAGCACCGGGATCGGCGTGGCCGTGATCGTCCTGATCGTGGTGGGCGGCGCCCTCTACACGCTCGGCGGCATCGTGTACGGCACCAAGCGCCCCAACCCGTGGCCGCGCTGGTTCGGCTTCCACGAGGTGTTCCACAGCTTCACGGTGCTCGCCTTCATCACCCACTACGTCGGGGTGTCGCTGGCGACGTACGCGGCCACCACCTGACGTCGTTCAGGAGTCCGCGAGCTCGACGCTGAATCCGTTGACCAGCGTGACGAGGACCTGGTCGGTGAGCCAGCGCCCCTGCGGGGCGCCGTCGCTCAGCGTGGTGTCGCCGAGCGCACCGAGGGTCATCGCGTGGAACTGCAGCGAGATCACGAGCTGGGCGAGCTGGTCGGTCGGGACCGAGCCGCGGCGCCCCAACCGGGCGAGCACGTCGTCGATCACCTCGACCACCTGGGCCCGCATCTCGCGTGAGAAGACGGCGAGGACCTCGCGGGCGCGCTCGTCGCGCAGGGCGAGCAGCGTGAACTCGCCGTGCAGCACCACCCACGGTGAGCCCGGCCCCGCGAGGGAGGCCAAGACCTCCCCGACCGCCTCCACGCCGAACGCCCCGTCGGGGACCGCGGCAATCTGCTCCCGGACCTGGTCGAGCATCCCGTTCGCGTACCGGCGGAACACCTCGAAGAACACCTCGTCGACGCTGGTGAAGTTCGAGTAGAAGGCACCGCGGGTGAACCCGGCAGCGCCGACGAGGTCGTCCACGGTCACCCGCTTGAGCCCGGTGTCCACGAAGACCCCGACGGCCGCCTCGAGCAGGCGCTCGCGGGTGTTCTCGCGGCGACGGGTGCGGGCCGCTGCCGGCTGGGTGGGCTGAGTCACTGCGTCCTCCAATACGTTGCTGCATTCAATACGATACAGTATTGAATCGTTATGAGTGCCACACCCACCTCCCTCCGCCTCGCACTGCGCGAGCTGCGCCGTCACCTCTCCACCCGCATGGGCGCGATCACACTGCTCGCGCTCGTCACGGTCCCGACCATCTACGGCGGGCTGTACCTCTACGCGAACCACGACCCGTACGGCGCGCTCGACCGCGTCCCGGCCGCCGTCGTGGTCGCCGACACCGGCGCCACCGCCGCGGACGGCAGCCGGCTCGAGGCCGGCAGCAAGGTCGCCGACCAGCTCCTCGAACGGGGCGACTTCGACTGGCACCGGGTCGACCCCGCCGAGGCGCGCGCAGGGGTGGCCGAGGGGACCTACGACTTCGCCCTGGTGATCCCCGAGGACTTCTCGGCCGCCCTGAGCAGCACCGCGGGCACCGACCCGCACCAGGCCCGGCTGCGCATGGTCACCAACGACGCCAACTCCTACCTGTCCACCACGATCGCCAACACGGTCACCAGCCGGGTGCGCGAGGCCATCGCCTCCGAGGTCTCCCAGGAGGCCACCTCCCGCTTCCTGCTCGGCTTCGCCGACGTGCACGACGGACTGACCACCGCGGCCGACGGGGCGGAGCAGCTCCGTGACGGCCTGCGGACCGCCCACCGCGGCGCCGGGCGGCTGGCCGACGGCGCCACCGACGTCGCCACCGGGGCAGAGGAGCTGTCGGCCGGGGCCGGCGAGCTCTCCACCGGCCTGGGCACCCTGTCCGACGCCGTGGCGCCGCTGCCGGGGCAGGCCCGGCAGCTGGCCCGCGGGGCGGACCAGGTGGCCGACGGCAACGAGACCCTCGCAGCCACCGGCCGGGACGTGGCAGACGTCGTCCACCGCGTCGCCCGCGACCACGCCGCCCGCCGCGCCGAGCTGGTGACGGCCATGGAGGAGGCCGGACTCGACGAGGCCTCCCAGCAAGACGTCCTGCGTGCCTTCGACCGCTGGGGCGACCAGGTCGACGCCGCCGACACCCGCGTCTCAGGAGTGTCGGGCCAGCTGGACCGTCTCGCCACGGGTGCACGCCGCGTCGCGGACGGCAACCGCGACCTCGCAGACGCCACCCCCGCCCTGGTCAGCGGGATCGACTCGGCGCACGACGGGGCGCAGGCGGTCGCCCGCGGCGGCGATCGCCTCAGCACCGGGGCGGACGAGCTCTCCGACGGGGCCGGCGACCTCGACGAGGGCCTCGGCGACCTCTCCGCCGGAGCCGGCCACCTCACCCGTGGCCTGCGCGGCGCCCTGGACGAGGTCCCGGCCACCGACAGCGCCCTGCGCGCCCAGATCGCTGAGACCGTCGCCGACCCGGTCGAGGTACGCAGCAGCTCGCAGGCCCAGGCCCGCTCGTACGGCGACGGCCTGGCCCCGTTCTTCCTGGCCCTGGCCACCTGGATCGGGGCGTACGTCCTGTTCATCGTGCTCAAACCGCGTCTGGCCGGCCGCGACGCGGAGCGGGTGCACGGCTGGCGTGCCGCGCTGGGGGGCTGGCTCCCGGCCGCCCTGCTCGGCGCCGCCCAGGCGTCCGTGCTGGTGCTGGTGGTGGCCTTCGGGGTCGGGATCAGCTCGGTGGACCTGCTCGCCACCTGGGGGTTCCTGGTGCTGCTCTCCGTCGTGTTCGTCGCGGTCGTGCACGCGTTCACCCTCGTGCTGGGCCAGCCCGGCCAGTTCCTGGCGCTCGTGCTGATGGTGCTGCAGCTCGTCACGGCCGGCGGGACCTTCCCCTGGCAGACCATCCCCGAACCGCTTCACTGGCTCCACCACGTGCTGCCGATGTCGTACGCGGTCGACGGCCTGCGCCTGCTGATGTACGGCGCGCCCTCGACGAGGCTGGCCACCGACGTGGCGGTGCTGCTCGCCTGGGGAGGCGCCGCGCTGGCCGTCTCCCTCCTCGTCGGCACCCGGCAGGAGCGGCGGGCCCGCGCGGCGCTCGGGGACGCCTGAGCGCGGCCGCCTGAGCGCGAGCGACGACGATCCGAAAGGTGTGCTCGGACACGTCGGGAACTATCGTCGGCCCCGACGCGTTCACTTGTGCGCAGAATCCTGACCGGCCGGGCCGCCAGCGCGCCCGCCCCGACCGAAAGAGCCATGGACCCTCAAAGTAGTTGCCCGCTCCCCGCTGACCGCGGCGCCCTGCGCCGCCCGATGTCGCAGGAGGAGCGGTGACCGACGTCCTGTCCCTCCTGCTGGGGCTGCTGGTGATCCTCGCGATCACCGCCCTGACCGGATACTTCGTGGCCCAGGAGTTCGCCTACATGGCGGTGGACCGCTCGCGCCTCAACGCGGCGGCCGCCACCGGTGACCCCTCGGCCCGCAAGACCCTGCGCGTGACCTCGCGCACCTCGTTCATGCTGTCCGGGGCCCAGCTCGGCATCACCGTCACCGGCCTTCTCGTCGGGTACGTCGCCGAACCCCTCGTCGGTGAGTCGCTCGGCAGCCTGCTGGGCGGGGTGGGCGTACCCACCGCGGTCGGCGTCGGGGTCGGCACCGTCCTGGCCCTGACCATCTCGACCGGTGTGCAGATGGTCTTCGGCGAGCTGTTCCCCAAGAACCTCGCGATCGCCCGGCCCGAGCCCGTGGCGCGCTTCCTCGCGACCTCGACCCTGGCGTACCTGAAGGTCTTCGGCTGGCTGATCTGGATCTTCGACCAGTCCTCCAACGTGCTGCTCAAGCTGCTGCGGATCGAGCCCGTCCACGACGTCGAGCACTCCGCGACCGCCCGCGACCTCGAGCACATCGTGGCCGAGTCGCGCGCCGCCGGTGACCTGCCCGAGGAGCTGTCCATGCTCCTGGACCGGATGCTCGACTTCCCCGAGGAGGACGTCGAGCACGCGATGAT
Source organism: Nocardioides sp. (assembly GCF_051876515.1). Classification (GTDB taxonomy): domain Bacteria; phylum Actinomycetota; class Actinomycetes; order Propionibacteriales; family Nocardioidaceae; genus Nocardioides. Next base: position 44,787 of record NZ_JBJEHY010000036.1, read on the forward strand.
CCCCCGCGTGCGCGTCGACACCGTCTCGGCCGACCTCACCGTCGGCGAGCTGCGCGCCGAGATGGCCGGCGGCCACTCCCGCTACCCGGTGCTCGACGACGACGAGCGCATCGTCGGCGTGGTGCACCTCATCGACGTCCTCGCCTTCACCGGGGACCCCGACGCCTCCACCGCGGCCGACCTGGCCCGCGAGGCGCTCGTGGTGCCCACGCTGATGAGCCTGCCCGACGCCGCCCGCGACCTGTCCCGCACTCGCAACCAGCTGGCCTGCGTCCTGGACGAGCACGGCGGCTTCGCCGGTGTCCTCACCGTGGAGGACCTGGCCGAGGAGCTGGTCGGTGAGATCACCGACGAGCACGACGACCCGTCCACGCCCGACGTCGTGGAGTCCGCAGACGACGGCGTCTGGATCGCACCGGGCCACACCCACATCGACGAGATCGAGCGCGCCCTGGGACACGAGCTGCCCCAGGGCGACTACGAGACGTTGTCGGGCCTCCTGATCGCGCAGCACGGCCGCTTCCCCGAGGTCGGCACCGTCATCGACGTGCCGCTCCCCCTCGACCCGGCCGCGTACGCCGAGCACGAGGAGCCCGAGCCGCTGGTGGCCCGCATGGAGGTGCTGGAGATCTCCGAGCACGTCCCCGGCAAGGTGCGGATCGAGCTGGACCTCGACGCCACGGACGACGAGAGCACCGAGGAGGGTGAGGACCGATGATGGAGAACCCCTGGGTGGTGGCGGCCTGCACCGCCACGATCATCGTGCTGAGCGCCTTCTTCGTCGCCGCCGAGTTCGCCCTGATCGCGGCGCGCCGGCACCGCATCGAGGACGCCGCCGCGACGAGCCGCTCGGCCCGCGCGGCCCTGCGCTCGGCCAACGAGCTGACCCTGCTCCTGGCCGGTTCCCAGCTCGGGATCACGGTCTGCACGCTGGCGCTCGGTGCGATCACCAAGCCGGCCGTGCACCACTGGCTGACCCCGCTCTTCGAGTCGTGGGGCATGCCGCTGTGGCCGGCGGACGTCGCCGGCTTCGTGCTGGCCCTGGTCATCGTGACCTTCCTGCACCTCGTGGTCGGCGAGATGGCCCCCAAGTCGTGGGCGATCGCCCACCCGGAGCGGTCGGCGATCATGCTGGCGCTGCCGATGCGGGCGTTCATGTGGTTGACCCGCCCTGTGCTGCGCTGGATGAACAACGCCGCCAACTGGTGCCTGCGCCGTGTCGGCGTCGAGGCGACCGACTCGCTGTCCAGCGGCCAGGACTCCGCCGCGCTGCGTCACCTCGTCGAGCACTCCGCCAACGTGGGTGCGCTCGACGCCAGCATCTCGCGCCCGCTCACCGGGGCGCTGGACCTGCAGACCCTGACGCTGGGCGACATCGTCGTACGCCGCCCGCTTGTCACCGTGCCCAGCACGGCGACGGCGGCCGACGTCCAGGAGCTGTCGCGACGCTCGGGACACCTGCGGATCCTGGTGGACCGTTCCCCCGGCGGCAGCACGCCGGCGGTCGACCTGCTGGGCACGGTGCACGTGCGCGACACCCTCAGCCAGCCGGCCTCGGCTCCGGTGACCGACCTGGTGCGGCCGGTGCCGTCGATCACCGCGGAGACCACCGTGTACGACGCCCTGGCCCGGATGCGGCGCACCAGCAGCCACCTGGTGCTGGTCACCGAGGCCGAGGAGGTGGTCGGCGTGATCACGATGGCCGACCTGCTGCACCAGCTCTTCCCGAGCACGGGCGTGGCCTGAGCCTCACCGACGAGCTCGCGCAAACCATGACCACCCGGTCATGGCTTGTGCGAGCATGACGAGGTGGCCACGACCAGCACCTGGGACCGCCTCCCGCCGGAGCGTCGCGAGGCAGTCCTCGCCGCTGCGCAGCGGGAGTTCGGCCTCCACGGGTTCGCCGGCGCGAGCATGAACACCATCGCCCGCGACGCCGGCGTGGCCAAGGGCAGCCTGTTCCAGTACTTCGACGACAAGCTGGGCCTGTACCTGCACCTGGGCGAGGTGGCGACGCTGCGGGTCCGCGCCGCCATGGAGGCCCAGCTCGCGGACCTGCCGTGGGAGGAGGACTTCTACGGGGCCCTGCGCACGATCCTGGGCCGGTGGGAGGCGTACTTCCACACCCACCCCAGCGAGCTGTCCATGATGGCGGCGGTCAACCTGGAGCCCGACGCGGGCCCGCGCGGCCAGATCCGCACCACGGTGTACCCGCACTACCTCGCCATCATCGAGCCGCTCGTCGACCTCGGGCAGGCGGTCGGGGCCCTGCGCCCGGACATCGACCGCGAGGTCCTGGTCTCGTTGCTGCTGCTCCTGCTCCCCCACATCGCGCTCGCCCCGCACCGCGACGGGCTCGACCCGGTGCTCGGCCTCGGCAGCCCCGACGAGGCCGACCGGGACCGCGCCCTGGACCGGCTGGTGGCCACCCTGCGCGCCGCCTTCGGCTGACGGACCGGGCTCGGGCAGGATGGTGCCCGTGAGGTGGGCTTCCGTGCGTGTGGGCGGCATCGCCGTCCTGGCCGCCCTCCTGCTCGGCCTGCTGGCCCTGCTGGCGTGGGGGCCGGGAGCCGGACGCCCCCACGACGTGCCCGTCGGGATCGTCGCGCCCGGGCTGACCGGTGAGCTGCTGGCCGAGTCCGTCGCCGGGACCAGCGGCGAGCTCGTCCCCGTCGACGTCGAGGACGCGGACGAGGCCCTCGACCTGCTCGCCGACGGCGAGGTCACCGCCGTGGTCGACGTCGACCTGTCGCGCACCGAGGACGTCATCTGGATCGACCCCGGACGCAACCCCGACCTCCTGGACGCCGTGGTGGCGCGCATCCAGGCCGTCGAGCACCACTACGGCCGTACCGCGCGGGTCCAGGAGGCGCCGTCGAGCCGGGACGGCCGGTACGCCCGCATCGACTGGGCCACGCTGGCCGCGGTGGTCGCCGGCGCCGTGATGGGGCTGGCGGTCGCGGGCGTGCGCTGGCTGCGCCGGGTGCCCATCGCCGGGCTGCCCAGGACCGCTCTGGCACTCGTCCCGGGGGCGTGGCTCATCGCCGCCGTCCTGGTCTCCGTCCCCGCCCTGGACACCGGCCACCCGTGGTGGTTCGCAGGCACCTACCTCGCCCTCGTCGCCGGGATCGCCGCCGGGATCAGCGTCACCTGCGTGGCCGCCAGTCCGGGTTACGGCGCGGCCGTGGCCCTGGGACTCCAGCTGACGATGCTGGCTCCCGTGCTCAACGGGGTGGCGCACGCGATGCTGCCCCAGCCGTGGAGGTTCCTGTACCCGCTCACCCCGGTGGGGGCCGCACGCTCCGCGCTGACCTTCACCACCGACGAGTGGGTCTGGCGCACGCTCCTGGTGATGCTCGTGTGGCTGGTCGGGACCGCCGTCGCTGGCCGCCGTGCCGTACGCCGCTCCTCCGACTGGCACGACGAGCTGCCGCTGCTGCGCACGGCCGCCCCCGTGCTGCCTGCCGTCGCCGCGCTGGTCGTGATCACCCTCCTGCTGCCCACCGGGCCACCTGACGACCAGGTGGACCAGGTCCTGGCCACCACCACCGAGTGCATCGACCCCGGTCCCGTGGAGACGGTCGCCGACCTCAACCGGATCGCCCAGCTGCGCGGCCGCGACGTGTTCGGTGGGGCCGACGTGGGCGCCTCCGCCCAGCTGCAGGACGGACGGACGGTGTGGCTCTTCGGGGACACCGTCAGCCGCGACCCCGCCTCCGGTCGCAGCAGGTTCACGCGCAACTCCATGCTCGTCATGGACCCCGGCTGCATCCAGGTGCTGCTCATGCCCGGCCAGGGCGCGGTGATCCCCGACCGCGACAGCGAGGTCGGGTACTGGCCGATGTCCGTGACCGTCTCGCAGGCGCAGGGCTACGACCTCGTCACGGTGATGGCCCAACGCGTCGCGGCGACCGGGACCGGCGGGTGGGACTTCGCCAACCTGGGTCCCTCCGTGGCCGCGTACGTCGTCCCCGTGGGCGGCGTGCCCCAGCTCATGGCGGTGCGCGACGCAGGCGACGACACCGTCGACCGGACCCGTCCGATGTGGGGTGCCGCGAGTACCGAGCACGACGGGTGGCTCTACCTGTACGGCACCGCCAGCCCCGGCGAGCACCTCGTCTTCGGCTTCTCCCTGAGCGTGGCCAGGGTACGCCCCGACGAGGTTCTCGACGTCTCCGCGTGGCGCTACTTCGACGGCTCGGAGTGGGTCAAGGACCCGACGCAGGCGGTCGAGCTCATCGACGCCGAGAGCGGGACCTCGCAGACCTTGTCGGTCTGGGAGTCGGAGGGGACCTGGTACGCGCTGTCGAAGCGCGACGAGTACCTGGGCAGCGAGGTGGTCGTGTGGACCGCTCCCGGCCCCACCGGGCCGTTCACCGCCCAGGCCCCGGTCAAGGACCTGCCCTCCGACCTCGAGGGTGGCCGGCTGCGCTACATGCCGCTGGCACACCCCGAGCTGCTGCCGCGCGAGGGCACGGTCGTGGTGTCGTGGAGCAACAACCAGTCGGACCCGCAGGCCGTCATCGACGACCCCCTGCTCTACCGGCCCGCGTTCGCGCGGGTTGCCCTGCCCAGCCCCTGAGTCTGCGAACGCCTCAGTCGGCGCTGCCGCCGGACGAGTCGCCAGCGCCCGAGGAGTCAGCGGTGTCGCCGGCCTCGACGGGGTCGCCGAAGACACCGTCGGCCTTGGCCTTCTCGGTGCGGCGCAGCTGCTTGTTGAGGCTGATGCTGATCACCACGACCGCGGCCACCAGGGCCAGCACCACGAAGAGACCCAGGTAGCCGGCCTTGACCTCGTCGTCCTCCGGCACGTCGTCGGCGAACCGGAGGAACGACGTCACGTCGTGGGCGATGAGGTACACGGAGGAGAACATGTCCACCAGTCTCTCAGGCGTCGGCAACGATGCCGGCGAAGAGGTCGTCCTCGGGCAGCTGACTGGCGACGTGGCTCACCACCAGCTCGAAGTCCTCGGTCGGCCACACCTCCTGCTGGATCTCCCGCGGGATCGCGAACCAGAAGCTGTCCGGGTCGATCTGGGTGGCGTGCGCCAGCAGTGCCTGGTCGCGCACGCCGAACCAGTCACCGCACGGGACGCGGGTGGTGAGGCGCTTCTCCCACTCCGGCTCCCGCTTCCAGTGCGCCAGCCGCTCGGCGTACGGAGAGTCCAGACCGTGCTCGAGCATCGCGTTGTGCAGCGCCTCGAACCGGGCGAAGCTGCTGTGGTGGTAGTACAGCTTGAGCGGCTGCCACGGCTCCCCGGCGTCGGGGTAGCGCTCCGGGTCGCCGGCGGCCTCGAAGGCGTGCACCGCGACGTTGTGGCACATGATGTGGTCGGGGTGCGGGTAGCCGCCCCGCTCGTCGTACGTCGTGACCACGTGCGGGCGGAAGCTGCGGATGAGGCGCACCAGCGGCTCCGCGGCCTCCTCGACGGGGACCAGCGCGAAGCAGCCCTCGGGCAGCGGCGGCTTGGGGTCACCCTCGGGCCACCCGGAGTCGACGAAGCCGAGCCAGTCCTGGGTCACCCCCAGGATGTCGCGGGCGCACTCCATCTCGCGACGGCGCACCTCGGTGATCTTGGCCAGGATGTCGGGCCGGTCCATCTTGGGGTTGAGGATCGACCCGCGCTCACCGCCCGTGCACGTGGCCACGTGCACGTCGACACCCTCGGAGACGTAGCGCGCCGTCGACGCAGCCCCCTTGCTGGACTCGTCGTCGGGGTGGGCGTGGACGTGCATCAGGCGCAGCCCCTTGCGGGGCTGCTCAGTGGGCTGGGCCATGGGCGGAAGTCTATGAGAACCACCCACCACCTACGCTGGGTGCGTGACTGACGCGGTACCCACGCCTGCCCCGGACGCCTCCGTGAACCACGGGGCAGCGCTCCCCTCCTCCGGCGGCGGGACCGATCTCGCGGCGCGGTACGGCACCGGCCCCTCGCGCTGGCGCCCGCTGGCTCTCGCCCTGCTCGGCGTGCTCGTGGCGGGGGCCGCGGCGTGGGTGGTGTGGGCGATGGTGGTGCACGGCTCCCCCGACGTCGACGCGGAGATGGTGAAGTTCGACATCGTCGACGACCACACGGTCGAGGCCACGATGGACGTCATCCTCGGCGACGGCGTCGAGGCCACCTGCCGGTTGCGCTCCCTGGCCGAGGACAAGAACACCGTCGGCGACCTCGCGTTCACCCCGCACGAGGGCCGCAACACGGTGACGGTACGCACCGAGCGCCTCGCCTCCTCCGTCGAGCTGCTGGGCTGCACCCGCACCAACTGAGTCCCGCCGCACGACCCGACCGCCGGGCGAGGACCTGCGCAGGAGCCTCGACAGTTGCTACTGTGGAGTTTCTGCCCGTCCGGCGGCGCTGGCCCTCGTCCCGAGGGACGTTCCCTGCGGCCACCCCTTGACCGGACGGAATCCGCTACCAACCACAGGAGTTGGGTGCGCTTCGGCACATCCTCTCCAGCAGTATCCGCATCTATCCAGGAGTGGCACATGACCGACCAGGGCACCATCTGGCTGACCCAGGAGGCCTACGAAAAGCTTCAGGCCGAGTTGGAGGACCTCAAGGGCCCTCGCCGTCAGGAGATCATCGACAAGATCGCCGCAGCGCGCGACGAGGGCGACCTGAAGGAGAACAGCGGCTACCACGCTGCCCGCGACGAGCAGGGCAAGCAGGAGGCGCGCATCCGTCAGCTCACCGAGATGCTCCAGCGGGCCGAGGTCGGCGAGACCCCGCCCAACGACGGCGTCGTCGAGCCCGGCATGGTCGTCACCATCCGTTTCGAGGGTGACGACGAGACCGAGAAGTTCCTGCTCGGTGCCCGCGAGAACCTCTCCGAGGGCGACAAGCTCACGGTCTACTCCCCGCAGTCCGCCATGGGTTCGGCCATCAACGGCCACTCCAAGGGCGAGACCGTCAGCTACACCGCGCCCAACGGCAAGGAGATCGCCGTCGACATCGTCGACGCGGTGCCGTACGCCGGCTGAGCACCCGCGACACCGCGAGAACCCCCGCCCCGGCGGGGGTTCTCGTCGTCCCAGGGCTCGTCGCCGCCAGGGGTGCTGGGGCTAGGGCTGGACCACGTAGCCGGCCGCTCGGAGGCGGCCCATCACGTCCTCGGCGTGCCGCTCGCCGCGGGTCTCCAGCTGCAGGCGCACCTCGACCTCGTCGAGCCGCAGACTCGAGGAGATGCGCTCGTGGGCGACCTCGAGCACGTTGGCCCCGGCCGCGCTCACCTCGGCGAGCAGGCCGGCCAGGCCGCCGGGCTGGTCGCGGATGAGCACGCGCAGGTAGAGGTAGCGCCCTGCCGAGGCGAGGCCGTGCCGGATCACCTTGCCCAGCAGGAGCGGGTCGATGTTGCCGCCGGACAGCACCGCCACCGTGGGGCCCGCGAACGACTCCGGGGAGTCGAGCATCGCCGCCACGGCGGCCGCACCGGCGGGCTCGACGACCACCTTGGCCCGCTCCAGCAGGGCCAGCAGCGCCCGGGAGAGCGACTCCTCGGAGACCGTGAGCATCTCGTCGCAGTGCTGCTGCACCGCGACGAACGGGATCTCGCCGGGCAGGCCGACCGCGATGCCGTCGGCCATCGTCTCCATGGAGGCCAGCCCCACCGGCCGTCCCGCCGCCAGTGAGGCGGGGTACGCGGCGGCACCGTCCGCCTGCACGCCGACCACGCGTACGTCGGGGCGCAGTGTCTTGACCGCGATCGCGACGCCGGCCAGCAGTCCTCCGCCACCGGTGGGCACCAGCACGGTGCTCGCCTCGGGCGCCTGCTCGAGCACCTCCAGGCCGAGCGTGCCCTGGCCGGCGACGATGTCGGGGTGGTCGAACGGGTGGATCAGCACCGCGCCCGTCTCGGCCGCGAACTCGCGGGCGGCCGCCAGGGCGTCCTCGAGGTAGCGGCCGGCGAAGCGGACGTCGGCGCCGTACCCGCGGGTGGCCTTCTCCTTGGGGATCGGCGCCCCCTCCGGCATGAAGACCGTCGAACGGATGCCGAGCATGGTGGCGGCCAGCGCCACCCCCTGCGCGTGGTTGCCGGCCGACGCGGCGACCACGCCGGCGGCCCGCTCCTGCGGGGAGAGGCGCGAGATCCGGACGTACGCCCCGCGCACCTTGAACGACCCGGTGCGCTGGAGGTTCTCGCACTTGAGACTGACCGGAGCCCCCGTCAGCGCGGAGAGCCAGCGCGAGGTCTCCATCGGGGTGCGCACAGAGACGCCCTCGAGCAGGTCACGAGCGACCTCGATGTCGTGCAGGGTCACCTGGCTGGTCGGGTCACTCATCGTCGTCCCCCTGCGGGGTGCCCGGCTCGGACGGTGGGGGCTCGGGCGCTGGGGGCGCGGAGGGCTCCGTGGCCGCCGGGGACGGCTCGGAGGCGGAGGCCTCGGCCACGCCGCCCAGCGCCGCACCCGGTGGGGCGGGCACGCCGTCCTCGGGTGGTTCGTCGTGGTCCGAGAGGTGCTGCACCACGGCGTTGAGCGAGGCCACGATCGGCACCGCGATCAGGGCGCCGGCGAGGCCGGCCACCATGATGCCGATGGCGATGGCGAGGAGCACGCCCAGCGGGTGCACCGAGACGAACCGGCCCATCAGGAACGGCTGCAGGACGTTGCCCTCGATCTGCTGGACCAGCAGGACGCCGCCCAGCATGAGCAGGGCCGTGATCGGCCCCTGGTCGACCAGCGCCACCAGGACGGCCACGGTGCCGGCCACCGTGGCGCCCACCATCGGGACGAACGAACCCAGGAAGACGAGCACGCCGATGGCGGCCACCAGGGGCAGTCCGAGGATCTTGGCGACCAGGGCGATGCCCAGCGCGTCGACGAGCGCCACGATCACCGTGGCGCGGACGTACTGGGTCAGCGACACCCAGGCCACGCGCCCCGATGAGTCGATCCGCTCACGGCCGGCGCGCGGCGCCAGACGTACGACCCAGGACCAGATGCGGTCCCCGTCGGCGAGGAAGAAGTAGAAGGCGAAGACGACGATGAAGAAGCCCGCCACCCCGTTGCCGATCGCCACACCCACGTCGGTGATCGAGTTGAGCACCCCGGCCGGCTCGGCCGCCTCGGAGATCGACCGTTGGGCGTCCTTGATCCAGGCGTCGAGCTGGGAGTCGCTGACGGCGAGTGGCCCCTCCCGGATCCACTCGCGGATCTCGCCCAGGCCCGCCACCACCTGGTCGGCGAGCTGGAAGGCCCCGTTGACCACCTGCTGGCCGACGAAGTAGAGCATGAGTCCCACGCCGCCGATGCCCAGCAACATGACCAGGAAGGAGCTGAGACCTCGCGGGATGCCCGCGCGGTGCATCGCACCCACCAACGGGTTGCCCAGGGCCGCGAGCAGCAGCGCAACCGCCAGCGGCACCGTGACCAGGGAGAATTCCCGCAGCAGCCACAGCACCGCCAGCGAGGCGACCGCGATCACGATGAGCCGCCAGGACCAGGCGGCGGCCAGGTCGACGCCCCACGGGACCTGGGCACGCGAGAAGTTGGACGGTCCGCTGCGGATCGCCGGCAGCGGCTCGGCCCTGCGCTCGGCCCTCAGCGCGGCCCACTGCTGCGCGAACTGCTGGGTGAGTCGCTCGCCGAGACCCTCGTCGTCGTCGCCCCTCCCGAGGTTGAGGAACAGCCGGCGCCGTGCGTGCTCGGCCTCCGCGGCCTCGCGGGCGCGGGTGGCGTCCGCCCGCTCCTCATGCCCCACGTCGTCCCCCTGTGGCTCTGTCACCTCGGACACGCTAGTCCCTCCCCCCGACAGCCAGGGTCCTCACCAGCCGGTGCGCCGCGAGCGGGTGGCGTACGGCGAGCAACCCGGCCGCGGCGAGCACGTACTGGTCGTCGACCACGATGCGCGGCGCCCGGGGCAGCTGCCAGCCTCCGGGGTGCTCGCCGGTCGCCGGACCGAGGACCTCGGCCCGGCTGGCGCCGGTCCCCCGCGCCCGCAGCACTCCGCCCGAGCCCACCAGCAGGTCGACCTCGCGCAGGTCCTTGCCGGTCCGTTCCACGACCCGCCCGTCCGGGCCGAGCACCACCTTGGAGCGCCCCGCGTGGCGCTTGAGGGCCACCTCGACCGCTGCGGCAGCGAGCGCGGTGTCGATGAGCGTCTCCTCCGCGGAGCCGGGCAGGAACCCGGGATCCGCCTGGCGCCGCTCGGCGGCCTCACGCAGGTCCTCGCGACCGGCCGCCTCGGCGGTGCTGGGCGCCGACCACCTCATGCCGAGGTCGCCCTCGACCGTACGGGTCAGTGCCGTGGTCGCCACCACCTCGCGCGCCAGCCCGGCGTCCTCGGGGTCGGTCTCGACGAACGAGTGCACGTCGGTGGTCGCCCCGCCGACGTCGACGACCACGACGTCCCCGACGCCCGGCGCGTCCGGTCCGAGTCCACGGGCCAGCAGCTCGACGCCGGTGAGCACCACGTCGGGGGTGGCACCGACGACCATCTCGGCGAACGCGGGGCTCGCGCTGAGTCCCTTGCCGCCGATGACGTGGCGCAGGAACATCTCGCGGATGGCGGCCCGCGCGGAGTCCGGCGCGAGGACCCCGATCCGCGGCACCACGTTGTCGGCGAGCACGTACGGCGTGCCGGACTCCTCGAAGCCGCGCGCCACCTCGGCCTGGGCCTCGACGTTGCCGGCCACGACGACCGGCAGCGACCAGCCGGCGTGGGCGAGGAAGGCAGCGTCGTGCAGCAGGACCTCGGCGTTGCCGCCGTCGGTGCCCCCGACGAGCAGCAGCACGTCGGGCCCCGCGGCGCGGAGCTGGTCGTACGACGCCTCGCCCAGACCGCCCGACAGGACCGCCACGACGCGGCCGCCGCTGGACAGCGCGACCCGGCGGCCCGCCTCGGCCGTGACGAGCTCCTCGTTGCCGACCACGGCGATCCGCAGGCCACCACCGGCACTCGAGCAGGCCAGCACCTCGGCGTCGGCGGCGCGGGCGTCCTGGGCCGTGAGGACCGCGAGGCAGGCCTCGAACCCGTCCAGCACGTCCGTGCCGATCGTGGTGGCGTGCGCCGCGCTGGCGGCCACCGCACCGGAGTCGAGGTCGACGAGCAGGGCCTTGGTGAACGTGGACCCGAAGTCGACGCACACCACCGCCTCGCCGGTCACGGGCGCACCGCTCACCTCGCCTCCGCTCAGGCCAGCGCGCGGTCGAGGTCGGCGATGAGGTCCTCGGCGCTCTCCAGGCCCACGCTGAGCCGGATCAGGTCGGAGGGGACCTCGAGGTCGGTGCCGGCGACGCTCGCGTGGGTCATCCGGCCGGGGTGCTCGATGAGGGACTCGACGCCGCCGAGCGACTCGCCGAGCGTGAAGACCTCGGCGGCCGCGCAGACGTCGAGCGCCTTCTGCTCGCCGGCGGCGACGCGGAAGGAGACGATCCCGCCGAACCGACGCATCTGGCGCGCGGCGACCTCGTGACCGGGGTGGGTCGGCAGCCCCGGGTAGATGACCTCGGCCACCGCGGGGTGGGAGACCAGGAAGTCGACGACCTTCTCGGCGTTGTCGCAGTGACGCTCCATCCGCACCGCCAGCGTCTTGAGGCCGCGGTGGGTGAGGAACGCGTCGAAGGGTCCCGCGACGCCGCCGATGGAGTTCTGGTGGAACGCGATCGCCTCGGCCAGCTCGAGGTCGCGCACGACGAGCGCTCCCCCGACGACGTCGGAGTGCCCACCGACGTACTTGGTGGTGGAGTGCACGACCACGTCGGCGCCGAGGGTGAGCGGCTGCTGCAGGTACGGCGAGGCGAAGGTGTTGTCGACCACCAGCAGCGCCCCGGCGTCGTGCGCGACGGCGGCCAGCGCCTCGATGTCGGCGATGTTCAGCATCGGGTTGGTGGGCGTCTCGACCCACACCACCTTCGTACGGCCGGGCTCGATCGCCGCGCGGACGGCCTCGACGTCGGAGAGGACCGCGGGGGTGTGGTCGAGGCCCCAGACCTTCTCCACCTTGTCGAAGAGGCGGTAGGTGCCGCCGTACGCGTCGTTGGGGAGCACCACGTGGTCGCCGGGCCGGCAGACCGAGCGGACCAGCGTGTCCTCGGCGGCCAGTCCGGAGGCGAAGGCGAAGCCGCGCTCACCGTCCTCGACCGCCGCGATGGCGCCCTCGAGGGCCGTACGGGTCGGGTTGCCGGAGCGGCTGTACTCGTAGCCGCCGCGCATCCCGCCGACGCCGTCCTGCTTGAAGGTGCTGGACGCGTAGATGGGCGGGTTGACCGCCCCTGTCATCGCGTCGGGCTCGTAGCCGGCGTGGATGGCGCGGGTCTCGAACCCGCCCTTGCTGCGGTGCTCCTGGGTCACCGGATCACAGTAGCCCGGATCACTCTGGCCGCCCGACCCGGGACGACGGGTTGCGGAGCCGGGGAGAATGGGGGCATGTTCGCCCGCGCCTCGTCCTCCCTGCCCACCGCCGACCAGGCCCTGCCGGGACGCTCCGAACGCCCCTGGCAGCTGCGCGAGCACGTCGTGCTCAAGACCCCCGTCGTCACCGACGAGGTGCCCGAGGGGCTCGAGGTGGCCGTGCTGGGCCTGGGCTGCTTCTGGGGGGCCGAGGAGACGTACTGGCAGCTGCCGGGCGTGTGGTCCACCTCGGTCGGGTACGCGGGCGGCCACACCCCCCACCCCACGTACGAGGAGGTGTGCACCGGCCGGACCGGGCACACCGAGGCGGTGCGGGTGGTCTTCGACCCCACGGTCGTGTCGTACGCCGACCTGGTGAAGCGCTTCTTCGAGATCCACGACCCGACCCAGGGCATGCGTCAGGGCAACGACATCGGCACCCAGTACCGCTCCGCGATCTACCCCACCACGCCCGAGCAGGACGCCACCGCGCGCGAGCTGACCCGCACGTACGAGGCCGAGCTGGTCCGCCAGGGCATCGGCAAGGTGACCACCGAGATCCGGCCGGCCTCCGAGGCCGGCTACTACTACGCCGAGGACCCCCACCAGCAGTACCTCGCCAAGAACCCGTTCGGCTACCGCTGCCACGCCGACACCGGGGTGAAGTTCCCCGGCTGAGCCTTTGCGGTGGATCCGCGTCACCAGGTGGCTCGGATCCACCGCGGACCCGCGTCCGGCCCCCCAGGCGTCCACCGGAGTGGCCTGATGCGCTCGTTCTCCACGACCTGCGTCGCCTCGTACGCCGCCGGGACCTGCGACGACTGCACCCGGGGGTCTACCTCAACCACACCGGGGAGCCGAGCTGGCTGCAGCGGGCATGGACAGGGGTGCTCTACGCGGCCCCCGCCGTTCTGGACGGCGCCTCCGCCGTGCGGGCAGTCTCCGGTCCCGGCCGATCCTCGTCGGAGGAGGCGACGATCCACGTCGCCGTCGACCGCGACCGTCATCTGACAGCACCGACGGGGGTTCGCCTGCACCGGGTCGCACGGCTGGACGACCTCGCGCAGTGGCACACCAGCCCTCCGCGCGACCGCCATCTCCGAGGCGGTGCAGGGTCGCATCACGACCGCGCCCCGCCTCCAGCAGGCGCTCCACGAGCGTCCACGGCTGCCGCAGCGGGCCCGTCTCGCGGCGATCCTCGACGACGTGGCCACAGGGGCGTGCTCCACGCTCGAGGTCGGGTTCCTCCGGGACGTCGAGCGGGCCCACGGTCTGCCCCGGGCCCGACGTCAGGTACGGGCCTCGGCGTACGGGCCGATCTTTCGCGACGTCGTGTACCTCTCCTACGGACTGGTCGTGGAGCTCGACGGACGCCTCTTCCACGACTCGGCCAAGGCCCGCCACGCCGACCTGACGCGTGGCCTCGTGGCCGCAGCCTCGGGGCTCCGCACCGTCCGCCTCGGATGGGGCCAGGTGTTCGTCGAGCCGTGCCGGACGGCCGCCCTGCTCGCCCAGCTCCTCCACGCCGCCGGCGCCGACCCCTTCGCCCGTGAGTCAGACTGGCCGCATGAACGACCTCCCCCGCAAGGCCGTGACGCGCACGGCCCGTCTGGCCGCGCTGCCGCTGGGGTACGCGGGCCGTACGGCGCTGGGGCTCGGCAAGAGGCTGGGCGGCAAGCCGGCCGAGGTCGTGCTCAGCGAGGTGCAGCAGCGCACCGCCGAGCAGCTCTTCCGCACCCTCGGTGAGCTCAAGGGTGGCGCCATGA
>NZ_JBJEHY010000037.1:0-3869 GCF_051876515.1 Nocardioides sp.
ACCTGCACGGTGCCCTCGTAGACGCCGCTGCCGCTGCTGGTGGTCACCGCGGCCCTGAAGTAGCTGGTGCCGCCGTAGGTGATCCAGCTGTGCGCGGGCTGGATGGCGACGTTGACGGGCGTCGCGGCGTTGGCCGCGGGCGCGAGGGTGACGGGGACGAGACCGAGCAGGGCGCCCGAGACGGCTCCTGCGATGAGACGGGTGATGCGCATGGCATCTCCTTTGCGAGTGGTGATGAGCAGATGCTGTCCGGCTGTCGTGACCCCCACGGCCGCGCCAGAGCAGACCGCACCCCATCCTTCCCAATCCTCAGGAGAGAAAACGTCGCTGGCGGGCAATGGCGTGAAGTGTGCGGAAACGTTGGGTCGGAACGGCACGAGGCCCCACCCGGGAACCGGGCGGGGCCTCGCTGGGCCGACTCAGATGAGCGGCGCGATCGTGCTGGTCCCCGGCGAGACGCCGGGAGCGGTGCGGCGGTAGCGGACCGTGTAGGTCAGCTTGAGGTTGAAGCCGCCGGCGATGTACTGCTTGTCCGCGACGGTGCGGAAGCGGTAGTAGAAGGTGCCGCGCTTTTTGGGCATGGCGATCTTGTAGGCGCCCTGGCCGTTGGTCTTGATCGTCTTGAACTTCTTGAAGCCCGAGGTCTTGCGCTTGGAGACCGTGATGACGATCTTCTTGTTGGCGTACTTCGGGGTGACCTTGCCCTTCATGGTGAAGGTGTTCTTCTTGGGGAAGGTGACCTTGCGGGCGACCTTGACGGTCCGGGTGGCCGAGGTGCTGGCCTGGAAGGTGTCCGAGCCGTAGACGCCGCCGGAGTAGGAGACCCGGTAGGTCGTGTTCTGCTGGGGCTTGACGTTGTTGAAGCGAGTCGCGTCGGACGGGTTGACGTCGAGGGTGCTCAGCGCGGTCCAGCTCTGGCCCTGGTTGGTGCTGGCCTCGAGGGTCAGGGTGCCTGTGGGAACGTAGGCGCTCGCGGCAGGGACGTAGGCCGCGGCGTCGACGTAGCCGGCGGTGCCGTAGGTGAGGGCGGCGTACTGGGCGCCGACTTGCACGGCAGTCGTGTAGTCGGCGGCGTGGGCCGGGGCCGTGACGGCCACGGGGGCCAGACCGAGCAGGCCGGCGGTGACCAGGCCGGCGGTGACGCGGGAGATGCGCATGGGGGGTTCCTTCCGGAAGGTGTGTTCGTCCCGAGACGGGGACGGCGCCGACCACCACCCCCGAGGGCCTCGGTACGAGCCTGCCGCCCGGGCCGACCGTACCCCGCTGGTCCGACGCCGAAACCCCGTGAGCGCCCCGGGTGCGACCAACTCCGCGGAAACGTTGGGTGTCGGTGCCCCGCCCTAGACTGAGGGGGTACCCCCGTGTCGACGACGACCGGGGTTGTTGGGCGTGCACGCGGCACCCCGGCAGGGACGGAGGAGACGTCGTGACGCAGGCACAGCCCGGTACGAACCCGGTGCTCCAGGCACTCACCTCGGCGCTGCAGGACGACCCCGCGTTCGCCGGGTCGATGGCGGACGCGCGCGGGGGCCAGGTGCGCGCGCTGGAGCTGACCGGCCCCTCGTCCCTGCGTCCCTTCGTGGTGCACGGCCTGGTGGAGTCCGGCCGGTTCGTCCTGGCCGTCACCGCCACCAGCCGTGAGGCCGAGGACCTGACCGCCGCGCTCGGGTCCCTGGTGGGTGCGGACCGTGTCGCGCTCTTCCCGAGCTGGGAGACGCTGCCCCACGAGCGGCTCAGCCCGCGCAGCGACACCGTCGGACGCAGGCTGGCCGCGCTGCGCCGCCTCGTCCACCCCGGCTCCGGGGCCACCGACGGCGCCCTCAAGGTGCTCGTGGCGCCGATCCGCTCGGTCCTGCAGCCGCAGGTCAAGGGGTTGGCCGACCTGGTGCCCGTCGACCTGCGCGTCGGGGCGCAGCACGACCTCGAGGACGTGGTCGAGGCGCTGGCCGCTGCGGCGTACCAGCGGGTCGACCTCGTCGAGAAGCGCGGCGAGTTCGCGGTGCGCGGCGGGATCGTCGACGTCTTCCCGCCGACCGAGGAGCACCCGCTGCGGGCGGAGTTCTGGGGGGAGGAGGTCGAGGAGATCCGCTACTTCTCCGTCGCCGACCAGCGCGCCCTGGAGAAGAGCGACCGGCTGTGGGCGACCCCGTGCCGCGAGCTGCTGCTGACCGACGACGTCCGGGCCCGCGCGCGTGCGCTGGGGGAGAGCCACCCGGCCCTGCTCGAGATGACCGACAAGATCTCCGCCGGCATCGCGGTCGAGGGCATGGAGTCGCTGGCCCCGGTCCTCGTGGACGAGATGGAGCTGCTGGTCGACCTGCTGCCCGGCGACGCCCACGTGGTCGTCTTCGACCCCGAGCGGGCCCGCGCCCGCGCCGCCGACCTGGTCGCCACCAGTGACGAGTTCCTCGGCGCGAGCTGGGCAGCCGCCGCGGGCGGCGGCACCGCGCCGATCGACCTCGGCGCTGCCTCGTACCGCTCGCTGGGGGACGTGCGTGAGCAGACCGTCACCGCGGGCACGCCGTGGTGGACGATGGCGCCGTTCGGGATCGCCCAGGACGCGGTCGACGACGCCCTGGGTGTGCCGGTGCGCACCCTGTCCGCGACCGCGGCCGAGGCGTACCGCGGCGACGTCGCCAAGGCGCTGCTCGACGTCAAGGGCTGGCTGGGCCAGGGCTTCCAGGTCACCGTCACCCACCCCGGGCACGGTGCCGCCGAGCGCCTCGTCGAGGTGCTCGGCGAGAACGACGTCCCCGCCACGCTCGCCGCGGGCGGGGCCGCCCCGGGCGGGCGCGGCGTCGTGACTGTCACGACGGCGACCCTCGACAGCGGGTTCGTCGACACCGAGCACCACGTCGCGCTGCTCACCTCCGACGACCTCACCGGCCAGAAGTCCTCGACCCGCGACATGCGGCAGATGCCGGCGCGTCGCAAGAAGCAGATCGACCCCCTCGAGCTCAAGACGGGCGACCACGTCGTGCACGAGCAGCACGGTGTGGGTCGCTTCGTCGAGATGAAGCAGCGGGAGATCGCCGGGGCCACCCGCGAGTACCTCGTCATCGAGTACGGCGCCGCCAAGAGGGGCGCTCCGCCGGACCGGCTCTACGTACCCGCCGACGCGCTCGACCAGGTGACCCGCTACGTCGGCGGGGAACAGCCCTCCCTGGACCGCCTCGGCGGTGGCGACTGGACCAGGCGCAAGAACAAGGCGCGCAAGGCCGTCCGCGAGATCGCCGCCGAGCTGATCAAGCTGTACGCCGCCCGTCAGGCCACCCGGGGGTTCGCGTACGGGCCCGACACCGTGTGGCAGCGGGAGCTGGAGGACGCCTTCCCCTACGCCGAGACCCCCGACCAGCTCTCCACGGTCGAGGAGGTCAAGGCCGACATGCGCAGCGTCGTGCCGATGGACCGCCTGGTCTGTGGCGACGTCGGGTACGGCAAGACCGAGATCGCGGTCCGGGCCGCGTTCAAGGCCGTCCAGGACGGCAAGCAGGTGGCGGTCCTGGTGCCCACGACCCTGCTGGTCACCCAGCACCTGTCCACGTTCACCGAGCGGATGAGCGGCTTCCCGGTGGTGCTCAAGGGGCTGAGCCGGTTCCAGACCGACAAGGAGGCCAAGGAGGTCACCGAGGGGTTGGCCGACGGTTCGGTCGACATCGTCGTGGGCACGCACCGCCTGCTCAACCCCGACATCCGGTTCAAGGACCTCGGCCTCATCATCGTCGACGAGGAGCAGCGCTTCGGGGTGGAGCACAAGGAGCAGATGAAGCGTCTGCGCACCAGCGTCGACGTGCTGTCGATGTCGGCCACGCCGATCCCGCGCACCCTGGAGATGGCGGTCACCGGCATCCGCGAGATGTCGACGATCA
>NZ_JBJEHY010000038.1:0-58620 GCF_051876515.1 Nocardioides sp.
GGTGGTGGGGTGGATCACGTCGGCCGTGCAGGCCGTCTCCTCGGCCCTGGCCACGATGAGCATCCCCGGCGTCGGCTGGGCGCGCGTGGTGCAGGCGATCTTCCAGGCGTTCCAGGCGATCATGAAGGCCTTCAAGGTCATCAAGCAGTTCATCAGCCTGCTCAAGACCCTCGGCCAGTACATCGAGATGATCAAGACCTTCTTCGACACCGGCAAGCTGCCCGAGTCGACGCCCGACGCCCCCACCGGCACCGGCACCGCGGCGACCGTGATCAGCTCGCCCGACTCCGTGCGTACGCCGGTCTTCGGAGGCACCGGGATGGCGACCGCGTGAACGAGCAGCCCGCCACCCCCCTGCCCGGCAGCGAGGCCGAGCTCCTCGCGGCGTTCCAGTCGGCCGCCGCGGACCTGCAGGTCCTCCAGGCAGACCTGCAGGAGACGCTCGACGAGATGAACTCCCGTCCGCTGCTCACCGACGACGAGCGCAAGGCGCTGGAGGACCAGGCTTCCTCCGGCGAGCTCGGCTCCCAGATGAAGGAGCTCGTCGGCAAGATCAAGGACGGCGAGGACACCTGGGAGGCGGTCTTCGCCGGCCTCTCCCCCAACGCGTCGCTCTTCCAGGGGCACCTGACCGCGCTGGTCGAGGAGCACAAGGACGACCTGGCGCTGGCCTTCGAGGACCTCCTCGACGAGGAGGAGGCCAAGGGCAACCCGCTGGTCGACGAGGTGGGGCGGGACTTCAGCACGGAGTGAGGCACGCGCCGGGGTGCGTCATGCGTACGCCTCCCCGGCTGGCCTGCGTCATACGTACGCCTCCCCGGGGCGGCCTGCGTCATGCGTACGCCTCCCCGGGCCTGCCCGCGTCATGCACAACGCGACCTATTGGTGCGGTTCCGCCTGACGCAGGGCGTACGCCGGGAGCGTTTGTATGACGCCTGCGCGGGGCCAGCCAGCGACGTCCGGCGCAACTCCGGCCGTACCGCGAGAATTACAAATCTGTAGTTCAACCAAGGCCCTGTTACGCGTGTGACTTGTGTGATTAGAGTGCTTCGGCGCCCCCGGGCTGGGCGCCCCTTCCCCGTACTCTTCGCCCGCTGGAGCCACCCATGCGTGACCTTCCCCGACGTCCCCTGCGCGCCCACCTGCGGCGCACCGCGCTGCGTACCCTGGCCGCCGGAACGGCACTCGTCGCCGCGGTCGGGGTGGTCAGCGCACTCGGGCTGCCGTCCGGCGGGGACGACGACGCACTCGCGCCGGTCAAGGCGGCGCGGAAGGCGAGCGCCGCGCAGATCGTGGCAGCGACCCCGGGCAACTTCACCGGGTACGGCTTCGACCAGTGCCTCACGCCCACCCAGTCGGCGATGGACGCGTGGCGGGCACACTCCCCGTTCACGGCGGTCGGCATCTACATCTCCGGCGACTCCCGCGCCTGCCGCAACCAGCCGAACCTGACCACCACGTGGGTGCAGAACCAGGTCGCCGCCGGCTGGCGACTGCTGCCGATCGCGCTGGGCCCGCAGGCGTCCTGCCTGTCACGGTTCCCCCGCTACTCCGACGACTTCTCGATCTCCCCCGACCCGGCGAACAACTACGCCAAGGCGCGCAAGATGGGGCGCCAGGAGGCCAGCAAGAACGTGGCCGACGCGGCCGCGCTCGGCATCGGGCAGGGCAGCACCATCTGGTACGACCTCGAGGGCTTCGACATGTCGAAGACCCACTGCCGCGAGTCCGCGCTCCGGTTCACCCACGCGTGGGTGACGCGCGCCAAGGCGCTCGGGTACGTCGCCGGCTTCTACTCCTCGGCCAGCTCCGGCATCAAGATGCTCGACGACGCCCGCCGCAAGAGCCCGGGCGTGTACAACCTCCCCGACCGCATCTGGATCGCGCGCTGGGACGGCGTCGCCAACACCTCCACCTCGTACATCTCCGACGACGGCTGGAACCCCGGCGGCCGGATGAAGCAGTACCGCGGCGGCCACAACGAGAAGTGGGGCGGCGTCACGATCAACATCGACAGCAACTACCTCGACCTCGGCACCGGCTCCACCGGCGGCGGCGCGCGGCTGTGCGACGGCGTGAAGGTCGGCTTCGCCACGTACAGCACCCTCGCCCCCGGCACCAAGCGCGCCGGCCAGGTCAAGGCTCTGCAGTGCCTGCTGCGCGAGACCGGCCACCACACCGGGCGGATCACCGGCGGGTACAACCTGCGGACGCAGAAGGCCGTCATGGCCTGGCAGGCCTCCCGCGGCTTCGCCGCCACGACCACCTTCACCAACCAGCACTGGGTGTCGCTGCTGGCCGGTACCGGCAACGACGTCATCAAGCGCGGCTCGACCGGTCAGACCGTCTACCGCCTGCAGCGCGCGCTCAACGCGACCGGCGCCGTGAAGCTGCCGCGTACGGGCGTCTTCGACGCCGCCACCGAGGCTGCGGTCGTCGCGTACCAGAAGCGGAACAAGCTGGTGGCCGGCGGCGTGGGTACGGCGCAGACCTGGAGCACGCTGGGGCGCGGGGTGCGCTGAGGCGTACGCCGGGCGGCGTCCCGACCAGCGGCCACCTCTCCGAGTGACCCCAAAGTGGGGCGATTGACCCAACTTGGGGTCGCTGGGAGAGGGGCCCAGTTGGGGTCGGTGGGAGAGGGCACCAGGGTCCCGAAACCTCTCCGGGTGACCCCAACCCAGCTGCCGCCTCTCCGAGTGACCCCAAAGTGGGGCGATTGACCCAACTTGGGGTCGCTGGGAGAGGGGCCCAGTTGGGGTCGACGGGCCAACCGGCCGGACCTCAGACCGGCGGACCGACCACCAGGGCGCCGGCGAAGAGCACCCCCACGAGGACCACGCCGACCGCGGCACCCTGCCACGGCTTGCGGATGACGAGGGCGGCGGCCTGCTCGAGCGGGCCGGAGGCCGGCTCGGAGCCGAGGCGCCAGGTGTCGGTGACGAGGCCGCGCTTCTCGGCGTACGACTCGAACCAGACCGTCAGGAACGGCGGCACGGAGGTGAGCACGCCGCCCAGCCAGCGGCGGAAGCCCCAGCGCTGGTCGACGGCGACGAAGGTCGTCACCACGCAGTACGCCAGGAAGACGGCGCCGTGGATGGGGCCGGCGATGGTGACACCGACCTCGGTGGTGCCGGTGACGTACTTGAGGAACATCCCGAGCAGCAGGAGCGCCCAGGTCACCGCCTCGGCGCGTGCGACGAGACGGAACAGACGAACAGGACTCATGAAGTTCTCGTGACTCTGGAGGGTCGGTCAGGCGAAGACGCGCTCGGCGAGGCTGGTGAAGAAGCCCAGCCCGTCGGTGCCGGGACCGGTGAGGTCCTCGACGGCGTGCTCGGGGTGCGGCATGAGGCCGACCACGTTGCCCGCCTCGTTGGTGATGCCGGCGATGTCGCGCGCGGAGCCGTTGGGGTTGACCTCGAGGTAGCGGGCGACGACACGGCCCTCACCCTCGAGCCGGTCGAGCGTCTCGGTGTCGGCGACGAAGTTGCCCTCGCCGTTCTTGAGGACGACGCGGATCTCCTGGCCCTCGGCGTACGAGGAGGTCCAGGCGGTGCCGTTGTTCTCGATGCGCAGCAGCTGGTCGCGGCAGACGAACTTGCGGTGGTCGTTGCGGATCAGCGCGCCCGGCAGCAGGTGCGACTCGCAGAGGATCTGGAAGCCGTTGCAGATGCCCAGCACGGGCATGCCCTTGCCGGCCGCCTCGATGACCTCGGTCATCACCGGCGCGAAGCGCGAGATCGCACCGCAGCGCAGGTAGTCGCCGTACGAGAAACCGCCCGGCAGCACGACCGCGTCGACGCCCTGGAGGTCGTGGTCGCCGTGCCACAGCGCCACGGCCTCGTTGCCGCCGATGCGCACCGCACGGCGCGCGTCGACGTCGTCGAGCGTCCCCGGGAAGGTGACGACCCCGACGCGCATCAGGCGCGGTGCTTCGCGCTCGCGTCGGAGCCAGAGCCCTCGACGTGGACCGTGAAGTCCTCGATGACCGGGTTCGAGAGCAGGGTCTCGGCGATCTTCTCGACCTCGGCGAGGAGCTCGGGAGTCACCTCGCCCTCGACCTCGAGCTCGAACCGCTTGCCCTGACGCACGTCGACCACGGAGGAGAACCCGAGCCGGGGCAGCGCCCCGAGCACGGCCTTGCCCTGCGGGTCGAGGATCTCGGGCTTGGGCATGACGTCCACTACGAACTTCGGCACGCCCGAAGTCTACGGGTCAACGGTGACCTTGCGCGCCACCGCGTCACCGGCGGACTCCGTACGCCCTCAGAAGCGGTAGTGGTCGCGGTTGGGGAGCCCCAGCTCGTCGCGCAGACCGTTCTCGGTGAGGCCGTAGTCGTGGTCGGGGTCGATCACCTCGGGCGTGCCGGGACGGTGGTCGTGGTCGATGGGCAGGCCGGTCGCCTGCCGCTCCCCCTGCCGGATCCCGGTGTCGTTGGTGTCGCTGCCCGCGTACGGCGTCGAGTCGAACGTGCCGTTCATGTAGTCGTACACGTGGGCCAGCTCGTGGTAGACGACCACCACCGGCGGCGCCCCGCCGAAGTTGTCGAGCCGGGTGTTGTAGTTGATGACCGAGTTGGTCCCGTCGGTCGACGCGGTGCTGTTGTCCGGGTCCGCGGGGTTGTGGTACTCGCGGATCGTCAGGGTGTCCGGCCCGGTCGCCACGTGGCCCTGCAGGTTCTCGATCATCTCCTGGCCGCGCGGGCTGGCGGCGAGCATCTGCAGGTCGGCCTCGACGCGCTGCACGAAGTCGGGGCTGCCCTCGATCCGGATGCCGCCGACACCGTCCCCGACCTCGACCGTGACCGCCCGCTCGACGCCCGAGGAGGCGTCGGCCGCCTCGTCGTGGGCGGTGTCGGTGCCGCTGCCACCGCTGGTGGAGTCGGCACCCCGACCGGCGTACGAGACATCGTCCCCGGCACCGCCGTTGATCCGGTCGTCCCCGTCGCCGCCGGAGCCGATGTCGTTGCCGGCGCCCCCGGAGAGCACGTCGTTGCCCGTGCCACCCTCGAGGTAGTCCTGCTCGGCGCCGCCCACGAGGGCGTCGTTGCCCTCGAGGCCGTAGAGCGTGTCGCGCCCGTCCCCGCCGAACAGCTCGTCGTTGCCGCGCTGACCGTTGAGGTAGTCGTGGCCGGCGTCCCCACGGACCCGGTCGTCGCCTGCCCCGGCGTCGATCTCGTCGTCGCCGCGGCCGCCCAGGATGCGCTCGTCGCCGTCGCCCCCGTGGATCCGGTCGAGCCCGTCACCACCGGACAGGGTGAGGTGGACGGAGTTGCCGGTCGGCACGGTGACAGTGTCGCTGCCCCGTCCGCCGCGGACCACGAGCTCCTGGCCGGCCGGGATCGTGTGGGCCACCCCGTTGACGGTGACGACGCGGTTGCCGGCCGCGTCGACGGTCACCGTGATGGTGTCGTCGCCGTCGGTGCCGGTCACGACCGTCAGGTTGCCCACGGTGATGACGCCGGGTGCGCCCTGCGAACCGGAGGGCACGGTGAAGGCGCTGCGGGAGCCGTCGGCCACCGACGCCCACCTTGCGGCGATCTGGTCCCAGGCCGCGATCGCCGCGCTGAGCGTCGCGCCGTCCTTGGCGAGTCCGGCGTCCAGCGCGGAGCGGATCTCGGTGGCGCGGGTCGAGGCCGTACGCACCAGCGCCTCCTCAGCCTCGTCCCGCGGCGCGAAGACCACGCTCGACTCGGTCGCGCTCGAGACCGGGACGTGGGCGACAGTGGCCCACGAACCGTCGAGGTCCTGCTGCGCACCCCGCACCTGAGCGGCGGCGTTGCGCAGCGACGAGGACGCGTTGCGGGCCTGGGCCGCGGCGGAGGTGACGTCGGCCCCGAGGCTCCTGCGGTGGGTGTCGTACGACTGGGCGCTGGCACCCGTCCACTGCTTGAGCGCGACGGTGGAGGCGTCGTCGACGTCCTTGCCGGCGGCGCTCAGCGAGGAGCCCAACCGCTCCCAGCCCAGCGAGGCCCGGTCGAGGGCGGCGACGTCGGCACGCAGCTCCCACGGCCCGCGCACGGCCACCATCACAGGGCTCCCGTGGTCGCCGCGAAGCCGGCCGCGGCGACCTCGTCGGTGGTGGAGAAGTCGAACGCCGTCTCGTGCAGGTCGTCCATGTCGGTGGTCAGCACGCTCGCGAACCGGTCGAGGACGCCCTCGGCCGACTCCAGCGCCCGCTGCTGCAGCGTCGCGTACGACGTCGCGCCGGGGCTGTTGCCCGCCGGCGTGCCGCGCAGGGCGAGCGACTCCTCCGCCCGGATCTGCGCGTCCTCCAAGGCCACCGCGCCGTCGTCACAGGCGGCGGCGAGCGCCACCAGCTCCTGCGGAACCGTCCTCATCTCCATCGCCAGACCCCGAGTCCGTGAAGGGGCGTGGGCCGTACGACCGGCCGCCCGAGCTGCACTGTCCGGACGGACTCGTTCCCTGCGGGCGTGTGGCCCAAACCACAGCCAGTGCCCGAGGGGGAGCGTCAGCGGTTGGCCGGGCGCACCACGGTGAGGACGAGAGCGACACCGAGCCCGGCGACGAGGGCGCCGATGATGCCCCAGCTGCCGCCGTCGGAGAAGGGGCCGTCCAGCACGCCGTTGGCCTGCAGCGTCACCAGACCGCCGCCGAGCAGCATCACGATGCCCAGGGCCAGACCGACGTACTTCATGGTGCTCCTCTCCCTGGCCGCGGCACGGGGCCGGGTCGGGGGTCGTGGCGACGCCGTGCGCGTCGTCCGGAGCCAGCGTACGCAGCGCGCACACGGGCCCCGGACGACGACCTCAGGACAGCTCGCGCTTGAGGATCTTGCCGGTGGCGGTCATGGGGATGGACTCCACGAACTCCACGACGCGCGGGTACTTGTACGCAGCCAGCTGCTCCTTGCCCCACGCCTGCAGCTCCTCGGCGGTGGTCGTGGTGCCGGCCGCGGGGATCACGACGGCCTTGATCTCCTCGCCGTGGCTGGGGTGCGGGACCCCGATCACGGCGACCAGGGAGACCGCCGGGTGGGTGAGGAAGAGCTCCTCGATCTCGCGCGGGTACACGTTGAAGCCGCCGCGGATGATCATGTCCTTGGACCGGTCGACGATGTAGTACCAGCCGTCCTCGTCGGTGCGCGCGAGGTCACCGGAGCGGAACCAGCCGTCGCGGATCGCCTCGGCCGTCGCGTCGGGACGACCCAGGTAGCCCTTCATCACGTTGGGGCCCTTGATCGCGATCTCGCCGACCTCGCCGGGTGCCGCGTCGGTCCAGTCGTCCTTGATCAGCTTCATCTCCACGCCCGCCAGCGGCACACCGATGGAGCCGACGCGCGCGGGCTCGCCGAAGACGGAGAAGGAGGCGACCGGCGACGTCTCCGAGAGGCCGTACCCCTCGAGGATCACCACGCCCATGCGGCGCTCGAACTCCTTGTGCACCTCGACCGGCAGCGCGGCGCCGCCGGAGATGGCGACCCGCAGACGCTCCGCGAGCGCCTTGACGTCGACACCGGCGTCGTCGAGGGCGCCGAGGAGTCCCCAGAACATCGTCGGCACGCCCGCGAAGAGCGTGATCTGCTCCTTCTCGAAGAGCTTCAGCGCCGGCTCGGCCTCGAAGCGCGGCAGCATCACGACGGTGCCACCGGTCGCGAACGTCATGTTCTGCACGACCGTCTGGCCGAAGGAGTGGAACAGCGGCAGCACGCACAGCGCCGAGTCCGGGTTGTCGACGTCGGTCTCGAACATCTCCGCGCAGGTCAGCGCGTTGGAGCGCATGTTGGCGTGGGTGAGCTCGGCGCCCTTGGGCTGTCCGGTGGTGCCGGAGGTGTACAGGATGACGGCGGTGTCGTCGTCGGCGACCTCGACGTCGGTGAACGTCGCCGGGTGCGCGCCCATCGCCTGGGCCATCGTCTCGGTGCCCTCGATCGGGGAGGCGGCCGCGAGGTCGGCGGTGATGACGAAGAAGTGCTCACAGCCCTCGGTGGCGGTGAAGCCCTCGTGTCCGGCCTGACCGATCGGCAGCTCGGGGGTGCCCTCGAAGCAGAAGTACGCCTTCGCGTCGGAGTCCGCGAGGTGGTACGCGACCTCGCGGCCCTTCAGCAGGATGTTGAGCGGCACCACGGTGGCACCGGCCTTGAGGATCCCGTAGTAGACGATCGAGAAGTACGGGAGGTTGGGACAGCTGAGCGCCACCTTGTCCCCGGGACCGATGCCGCGCTGGACGAGCAGGTTGGCGCACATGTTGGCGAACTGGTCCACCTGCGCGTACGTCAGCCGCGTGTCCCCCAGCACGATGGCGGTGCGGTCTCCGAAACGCTGGGCGGAGTCGGTGAGAAGTCCGGAGAGATTCGTCATGGCGGCAATCTAGTCCCCCACTCCAGACGGCCCCGCCGGCGGACTGACCAAACCATGGCATCTGCGCCCCGGTGACGCCGGAACCGCGCACAGCGGGGGCCACTTCGTACGAGATCGCTCAGGTCGGCGGGGATCCTGCTTGTCTCTTTAACCTCTTTCCATGGGTAGTGCGGCCGGCGCCTCACCCCCACCCCCTGGATGCCGGCCCCGTCCCAGTTGTCTGGGGGTGTCCGACGCGGTCACAAACTGGGAGGGATCGCGTCGGGCACCTCCGGCACCACCACGAGGCGCCCGGGTCACCACTCGACGTCGACGCGCCCGGTGGACCGGCCGTCCACGGCGAGCAGGTGACCGTTGCGCTTGAGGACCCGCGTCACCGTCCACCGGTCCAGGACCTCCACCGCGCCGCCCCAGCTCCGTTCGAGGGCGGGCAGGTCGGCGAGCCAGGACAGGCGACAGCTCACGGTCACCGGCGCCGGGCCGAGCAGGTGCAGCGCGCGGTGCACCTGCGGCGAGGAGAGGACGACCGCCGTCGCCTCGGTCGGGTCCGCGGCCCGCGCACGTACGACCACTCCCCGGCCGAGCCCCACGCTGGGCATCGCCACGTCGCAGCCGACCCGCACCAGCCCGTGCGCCAGGACCCTCTCCACGGTGCGTCGGGCAGTGGCCTCCGAGACACCCAACCCGGTGGCGACGTGCCCCCAGGACATCCGGGGGTCCTGGGTCAGCAGCGCGACGACCTCGGCCACCACGTCCTCCTGCGGCGGCCGCCCGGCGGCCTGCGGACGTACGGTCAGGTCGCGCACCTGTCGCGCCGAGAGCACCCCCAGCCACCAGGCCGAGTCCTCGCGGGGCACCGCGGCGGCGTACTCGACGTCGAGGTCGAGCCCCGGCCCCTGGAACAGCTGCCGGATACGCTCGTCGAAGTCCGCGAGGCCCCCGTGGCCCAGGGCGATCGCCACGACGCCCGCCGAGGTGCGCTCGACGCTGTGCACCCACGGGGTCGCGCACCACGTGGCGAGGTCGTCGTCGGCCACCGGGCCGCGCACCAGTACGAGCGCTGCGTCGGTGCGGGGCGCGTGCCGTTCCGGCGTCGGCCAGACCGTGAACCAGGCCAGCCCCTCGCCGCTGATCGCCGCCCACCGACGTGCCACCGTGGCGGCGTCCACCCCGACGACGTCCGCGATGCGCGCCCACGGGGCCCGCGCGTCCACCTGCAGGGCGTGGACCAGGGCCAGGTCCACCTCCTTCAGCAGGGTCGGCGGTACGTAGGCAGAAGGGGAGGCCATGTGACGGATCCTAGAGACAGAGCCCGTCATGTCTGCCGATTTCAGGCATTGAGCGGGATGCAACGGTCCGCGCCCTGAGGCCAGGAGGCCTCAGCAGTACGCGCGCAACGCCGTCCAGGTGTCCGTGCCGACGACGCCGTCGGCCTCGAGACCGTTCTCCTTCTGGAACCGCCGCACCAGCTGGTGCAGGGCCTTGTCGAAGGTGCCGTTGAGGACACCCGAGCCCTTGGTCCCGGCCCTCTTGAGCAGCACCTGGACGTCGGTGACGGCGTACTGACGGGCCACCTCGCCAGCGGGGTCGTGGCGGCTCAGCACCGGCTCACCGGCCGAGGTCTCGCAGCCGCAGACGTCCCGCTCGGTGACCGACGCGTCGAGCTCGCGGACGTACGCCCCGCGGAAGGTCGACGCCGACCGGGCGGCGCACGCGGCGGCACGCGAGTCGAAGGGGCCCTCGTAGGCGGCGTAGATCCGGTTGCCGTCCACGGACTGGTTGAACGAGCCGCACGACTCGTCGGTCACCAGGTAGGCGGCGTCCGGGGCCGCCTCGAGGGCCGGCGCGAGCGTGGAGGCGTACGCGGACGGGTCGCCAGAGCTGGCCAGCATCACCACGAACTCGCCGGTGCAGTCCTGGTTGACCAGGCCACGGCCCAGGTCGAGCGGGTCGTCGACCGGCTCGTCCGTGGACCCGGGAGAGGCCGGCTGCGTCGGCTCGGAGGTGGCGCCCTGGCCCGAGGGGTTGCCGTCGTCACCGCCGGTGCGCAGCCAGATGCCGGTGGCGGCCAGCGCGATCACGGCCAGGGACAGCACGCCGACGATCCACGGGAGGGCGGAGCCGCCGCGGCCGCCCGGAGGCCGGGCCGGCGCCTGGAAGGGAGCCGGCGGCGGGTACTGGGCCGGGTGCTGGACGGGCGGCACCGGGAACTGGGTGGGCGCCGGGCCGAGCAGGAGGGAGGCGCCGCAGCGGGTGCAGTACTGCATCCCGGCCCCGGGCTGGCCGCAGGCGCCGCAGAACGCCGCGGTCGCGGGACGGCTCGCCCCACCGGGGCCGGGCGGGTGGGTCATGGCCTCAGAACGTCTCGCCCGTGAGCAGCTCGTACGCCTCGACGTAACGGCTGCGGGTCCGTTCCACGACCTCGTCGGGCAGCGTCGGGGGCTGGGCCTCGGACGCCTTGTCCCAGCCGGAGGCGGGCGAGGTGAGCCAGTCGCGCACGATCTGCTTGTCGTACGACGCCTGCGCGCGGCCGGGCTGCCACTCGTCGGCCGGCCAGAAGCGCGAGGAGTCGGGCGTGAGGACCTCGTCGCCGAGCACGACGGTGCCGTCCGCGCGACGGCCGAACTCGAACTTGGTGTCGGCCAGGACGATCCCGCGCTCGCGGGCGATCTGCTCCGCGCGGGAGTACACCGCGAGGGTGAGGTCGCGGAGCGTCACCGCGTCGGCCTCCCCGATGGTCGAGACGACGGCGGCGAAGTCGACGTTCTCGTCGTGGTCCCCGACGGCGGCCTTCGTCGCGGGGGTGAAGATCGGCGCCGGCAGGCGGGAGCCGTCCTCCAGCCCGTCCGGGAGCGGGTTGCCGCACACGGCGCCGCTGGCGCGGTAGTCGGTCAGCCCGGACCCGGTGAGGTAGCCGCGGGCGACGCACTCGACGGGGAACATGTCGAGCGGCTCGCAGATCACGGCGCGGCCGGCCACGGCCGCCGGGACGTCGGTGGAGACCACGTGGTTGGGCACCAGGTCGGACAGCTGGTCGAACCACCACAGGGACATCCGGGTGAGGATCTCCCCCTTGCCCGGGATGTCGGGCTGCAGCAGGAAGTCGTACGCGGAGAGGCGGTCGCTGGCCACCATCAGCAGCTTGCCCGCGTGCTCGCCGACCTCGATGCGGTAGAGGTCGCGCACCTTGCCGGTGTGCAGGTGGGTGGTCCCCTCGATGGCGGGGGCGGGCGGGAGCACGATCTCGGGCACGGGCCAAGGGTAGTCGGCGGCAGGCGTCCGCCACCCCGCGCGGGCGCGTGGCGGACGGCCACCCGGCGGCGACCGGACGTTACCCGCGAGTAATTGCACATTCAAGTGCACCCGGCATAGCGTGGGTTCTTCGCCGTGGGGGCTTGGCCGTGGGGGCCGTCTGAAGAGTGCTCCGGCGCGTCAGCACACCGTCGCCAAGGGGACCCATGTCCGGGCACACCTCGAACCAGCCTGCCCGCACGCCCGCTCTCGACCGACGCAAGGTCGTCCAGGCCGCCGTCTGGACCGTCCCGGCCGTCACCCTCGTCTCGGGGGCGCCCGCGTTCGCCGCCTCCGACCCGGAGTACACGATCACCCCGCTCGACCCGGGCACGCCCCCGGTCATCGAGCGCTGCCAGAGCGCCGAGACCGGTCTCCAGTTCGGCGCCCAGGTCGACGGCATGCCCGCTCCCGCCGGCGAGGCCGTCACCATCACCCTGCCGGTGGGTCTGGTCTTCACCGGCGGCAGCCGTACGGCCGTGGTCACCACCGACGGCACCGGCACGGTGACGGTCCCCGCCTTCTCCGCGACGGGTGCGGCCGGCACGTACAGCATCAGCGCCACCTGGCGCGGCGAGACCGCCAGCCAGACGGTGACCGTCGTCCCGGCCCCCGGCTCGGTCGTCCAGCTCAACCGCCAGGTCGCCAGCGCGAGCGCCACCGCCGGGTTCACCACGACCGCCGTCGGCATCACCGACGCGGTGGCCGGCGCGATCTACGGCGACCAGTCCGCAGCCAACGGGTACAGCAGCGGCGCAACGGCGGCCGTGCTGACCGACGCCGGGACGGTCCGCTACTGGGGCGCCGGCACCAACGGCACCGCCGCCACCCCGGCCACCCTGGCGTACTCGGGGAGCCCCCTGACCGGGCTGGCCCTCGTCGACACCTGGACCTCGATCCTCGCTGGCAACAACACCAGCGGCGGCGTCACGGCCGGCACCACCGGTGCGTCCGTCTACTCCTGGTACAACTCCGGCAGCGGCGCCCCCGTCGTGGCCAAGGTCAACGGGGTCAGCGGCACCGTGCTGGACGTGCGCGCGGAGGACGGCGTCAGCTACGTGCTGACCACCTCCGGCGTCTACCGCTGGATCAACGCGACCTCCGGCACGACCGTGGCCGCCACCCTGGTCAGCGGCACCGCGGGCGCCTCGCAGCTGAGCACGTACTCGCACCGCACCGCGACCAGCACGATCCGCGCCGGCGGGGCCGCCGTCGTCGGCTCGTCCGTGGTCACCTGGTCGGTCAACAACTCCGGCGTGGTCTCCGACATCGTGACCACCACCCCGCCCATCACAGGCTCCGTGGTCCAGATGGTCACCAGCGACTCCGGCACGATGCTGCTCACCAGCACCGGCGAGCTGTGGAGCCTCGCCGCCGCGTTCGGCGACGGCACGACCTGGAAGCTGCGCGCCAGCGACGTCGCCTCGTTCTCCATGTGGGGCTACAAGGCCGACCGCCCGTACGTCGGCGGCCTGTGGATCGACGCCGCCGGCCAGGTCACCGAGTTCTTCGGCAACAACACCTGGTGGACGCCGCAGCTGATCCGTACGGGCAACATCACCTCGGGCGCCGCACTGACCGGGATCACCAAGACGTACTCCTCCGACGGCACGTACATGGTGCTCAAGTCCGACGGCACCGTGCACGCGTGGGGCGGCAACCTCGACAACGGCGGCCGCGGCCCGGCGGCCGCGATCGGCACCGGCGCCGGCCTGACCGTGGACCTCAACGTGTGGGGCAACCACATCGGCAGCTACTACGGCGGCGGCTACGTGATCAAGGGCACCGCGGGCTGCTGACCCCTCCCTGGCGACCTCCTCGCACGAGGAGGTCGCCGAAAAGAGGGAGGGCCCCCTCGCCAGAGCGGCGAAGGAGCCCTCAACCGGAGACCCCCCACGGGACCGGTGATGAGGCAACGGTAGGAACCGCGCACCACACCTCGTCGCGTCTTGCGGTGTTCTTGAGCCAATCTTGAGGGAGTGGACGGGTGGCGTGAGCGTGCGCACTTTCCCCACGACCCCTCGCCGACGTACGTGACGGCTCCCTACGCTGGACGCATGTCCATCGTGAAGATCAACGCCATCGACGTACCGCCGCAGGCCGGCGCCGAGCTCGAGCGCCGCTTCGCGGCCAACGCGGGATCGGTCAGCTCCTCCCCCGGCTTCCTCGGGTTCCAGCTGCTGCGCCCCACCGCCGGCGAGACCCGCTACTTCGTCGTCACCCACTGGGCCGACGAGGAGTCCTTCGCCGCCTGGCGCGACGGGGACGCCCGCGCGGCCCACGCCGGGAACCACGGCAAGCCCGTGGCCACCGGCGCGAACCTGCTGGAGTTCGACGTCGTGCTGGACGTGGCGCCCGAGGCCTGAGGTCAGGTCCTCCGGGCGCTTGGGCGGCTCCTGTCGGAGTTCCCCACATCATGACGAAGTCCCCGCCTGAGCGGGGACTTCGTCACGTTGTGGGGGTTGCAACGCCCACAACAGGTAAAACTTCCCCCATCAAACGCGGGGGCTGCCCTCCGTACGCTCACTCTCCGACCCGTCCTCGGCCCGCCACACGGGGGCTGACGGCGGGACCACCTCCGGGTCGCCGGCCACGTCCCCGTCCCCGGACGCGGCCCCGGCCTCAGCACCCGGCGCAGGCTCGGTCGCGACCGCCTCGGCCTCGGCGGCGGTCGCCGCGCGGGCGTCCGTGACGACGGGCAACGTCGTACCGGTGTGGTCGTGGACGATCGCCAGCGCGAACTCGTCCCCGTGGTCGGTGACGCCCTGCACGACCGCCGCCTCGACGCGGTCGACCATGTACGCCCGGCGCACCATCAGCGGGTCGTTGCGCAGGTCCCGGACGAGAGCCACGCAGATGCCGATCATCACCAGCACGAACGGCAGCGCCGCCACGATCGTGATGTTCTGCAGCCCCTGGAGCGCGGCGTTGCCGGCGTCGTCGGACTTCGGGCCGCTGTTGCCGATCACCAGCATCACCGCGGCCACGGCCCCGGTCAGCGCACCCCAGAAGACCACGTTGAGCCGCTTCGGCTCCATCGCGCCGCGCTCCGACAGCGACCCCATCACGATGGAGGCCGCGTCGGCGCCGGAGACGAAGAAGATCGCGACCAGGACCATGACGAGGACGCTCGTGAGGGTCGCGAGCGGGTACTGGTCGAGCAGGCCGAAGAGCTGCTGGGTGGAGTTCGCCCCCAGGTCGGCACCGCCCGACGACTCGAAGATCGCCGCGCCGCCGAAGATCGCGAACCAGAGCAGGCTCACCACGGACGGCACCAGGAGCACCCCGGTGACGAACTGGCGGATCGTACGACCGCGGGAGATGCGCGCGATGAACATGCCCACGAACGGGGTCCAGCTGACCCACCACGCCCAGTAGAAGACCGTCCAGCTGCCCAGCCAGTCGGCCACCTCGGTGCCCTCAGCGCCCGTACGGCCGGCCATCGTGCCCAGCTCCTGCAGGTACGTGCCCAGCGACGTCGGCACCATGTTGAGGATGAAGACGGTCGGTCCGACCAGGAAGACGAACGCCGCCAGCACGAGCGCCAGCACCATGTTGATGTTCGACAGGTACTGGATGCCGCGGGCGACGCCCGAGACGGCGGAGATGATGAAGCAGACGGTCAGGGCGGCGATCAGGACCACCAGGAAGGCGTTGGTGACCGCCCCGGCGCCGCTGACGATCCGGTACCCCTCGGCGATCTGCAGCGCGCCGAGACCCAGCGAGGCGGCGGAGCCGAAGAGCGTCGCGAAGATCGCGAGCATGTCGATCACCTTGCCGACCGGGCCGTCGACCGCGCGTCCCAGCAGTGGCCGGAAGACCGCACTGATCAGCTGCACGCGGCCCTTGCGGTACATCCCGTACGCGACGGCCAGGCCGACGACGCAGTAGATCGCCCAGGGGTGCAGCGTCCAGTGGAACAGCGTCTGCGCCATGCCGATCTCGGCTGCGTGGTCGGGGTCCGTGCCCGGGATCGGCGCGTTGTAGTAGCCCAGCGGCTCCGCGGCGCCCCAGAACATCAGCCCGATGCCCATGCCGGCGCTGAACATCATCGCCACCCAGGAGGACGTGCGGAACTCGGGTTCCTCGTCGTCGCGGCCCAGCGGGATCGTGCCGAAGCGGCCCAGCGCCAGCCACAGCACGAACACCACGAAACCGCTCGACACGAGGACGAAGAGCCACCCCGTGTTGGCGATGACCCAGTTCAGCGCGTCACCGGTCCACGAAGCCAGGCCGTCGGTGTCGAGGGCGCCCCACGCGATGAACGCCAGCACGAGGCCGGCGGTCACCCCAAAGACGACGGGATCGAAGCGCCCCTGCTGTGCCGCCTCGTCGATCGGCAGGTAGTCGAGTGCGGGATGGCGCTTGCGGTACGGGAGGTCCCGGTGCGCCCGGTCGTGTCGTGCGGTCTGGTCGCCCATTCGTGCATGGCCCCGTCATCCGGGGCCCCTCCTGTGCGTTGAGAAAATGTCCGAAGGATTCTTTCTACCCGACACCCAGCGACCTCAAACACCGAGGGCACCGCGGGAACCCGCGTTCGCCGGACCGGAGGGCTGCGGCGGCCGTACCCTCTGCCCCATGCCCGGACCCCGATCCACCCTCGCGCGCCTGCTCGGCAGCACAGTCGCCGTCACTGCACTCCTCGCCACCGCGACCGTCGTGCCCGCGCACGCCGCGGGCAGCCCGCCCGTCGCCCTTCCCGACAGGGTCACGGTCGTCGCCGGCGACTACGTGGACGTCGACGTCCTGGCCAACGACTCCGACCCCGACGGCGACCGGCTCGCCGTCTGCCGGATCAGCGACAGCCCCGACCCCACCCAGATCGTGGCCATCAACGGTGAGTCGTCCGTCTTCGTGTCGGCCGCACCGGGGACCACGGGGATCTTCGAGTTCACCTACTACGCGTGCGACTTCGAGACCCTCGTACCCGCCACGCTGACCGTCACCGTCACGGCCGCGCCCGTGCGACCCGCCATGAAGGTGGTCGTCAAGAAGCTGAAGAACCGTCCGGGCCGGATCAAGGTCGTCAACCGGAACCGCTACCCGTTCACGTTCCAGTGGGGGCACCTCGCCAAGCGGAACCCGGACGGCACCGTCCGTGTCCCGGCGGGGAGCTCCAAGGTGGTGCGGGTCAAGCGCCGCGCCATCGTCTGGGTCGCCGTCTCACGGCGTGGCGACCTCGAGATCGGCTACCTGAAGGGGATCAAGCTGCCCCGGGGGGTCAAGGCGCTGCCGCCCAGCCCCAGCCCGTACCTCACCGGGTCACCGCTGCGGTCCCCCGCCGCGCAGTGGCACTCGACCCTGCCGACGGCCCTGACCCGGCGCCACTGAGCGCCGCCGACGTGTGACGGCCCGGACCCCCGCGCGGGGGTCCGGGCCGTCACACGTCTGGGCGATGCGTCAGAGGATGTCGCCGGGGACGTACGCGGCCGCCTGCGGGTGGCGTGCCGCCACGGCCTCGACCTGGCGTACGACCGCCTGGACCTGCGCGACGGCGGCACCGGTGAACTCGATCGGGTCGGCCACCAGCGCGTCGATCTGGTCGCGGGTCAGCCCGAGGCGCTCGTCGGCGGCCAGCTTGGCGAAGACGTCGTTCTCGACCTGGCCGGCGCGCATCGCCAGCGCGGTGCCGACGGCGGCCTCCTTGATCGCCTCGTGCGCGGCCTCGCGACCGACACCGTTTCGCACCGCGCTCATCAGCACCTTGGTGGTGGCCAGGAACGGCAGGTAGCGGTCGAGCTCGCGCTGGATGACGGCCGGGAACGCGCCGAACTCCTCCAGCACCGTCAGGAACGTCTGGAAGAGACCGTCGACGGCGAAGAACGCGTCCGGCAGCGCGACGCGGCGGACCACGGAGCAGGAGACGTCGCCCTCGTTCCACTGGTCGCCCGCGAGCTCGCCCACCATCGACAGGTAGCCGCGGGTGATGACGGCGAGGCCGTTGACGCGCTCGCACGAGCGGGTGTTCATCTTGTGCGGCATCGCGGACGAGCCGACCTGGCCCTCCTTGAAGCCCTCGGTGACCAGCTCGATGCCGGCCATCAGGCGGATCGTGGTGGCCAGGTTGGAGGGGCCGGCCGTGAGCTGCACCAGCGCGGAGAGCACGTCGAAGTCGAGCGAGCGCGGGTACACCTGGCCGACCGAGGTGAGCACGTTGTCGAAGCCGAGGTGGGCGGCCACGCGGCCCTCGAGGTCGGCAAGCTTGTCGGCGTCGCCGTCGAGCAGGTCGAGCATGTCCTGGGCGGTGCCGACCGGGCCCTTGATGCCGCGCAGCGGGTAGCGGGCGATCAGCTCCTCGACGCGCTGCAGACCCACCAGCATCTCGTCGGCCACCGTCGCGAACCGCTTGCCGAGCGTGGTCGCCTGCGCGGCCACGTTGTGCGAACGGCCGGCCATCACGGTCGCCTCGTGCTCGGCAGCCAGGCGCGCGAGGCGGGCCAGGGTCGCGACGGCGCGGTCGCGCACGAGGGCGAGGCTGGAGAGCACCTGCAGCTGCTCGACGTTCTCGGTCAGGTCGCGGCTGGTCATCCCCTTGTGGATGTGCTCGTGACCGGCCAGCGCGCAGAACTCCTCGATGCGCGCCTTCACGTCGTGGCGGGTGACCCGCTCACGGGCGGCGATGGAGGCCAGGTCGACCTGGTCGACGACGGCCTCGTACGCCTCGATGACGCCGTCGGGGATCTCGATGCCAAGGTCCTTCTGCGCCTTCATCACCGCGATCCACAGCTGCCGCTCGAGGACGATCTTGTGCTCGGGCGACCAGATCGCGGCGAGGTCGGCGGCGGCGTAGCGGGTGGCCAGCACGTTGGGCACGGTCATGGCGGGATCCTTCGGTGGGTGCTGCGGCGGGAGGGGTGGGAGTCAGTTCTGGGTGAGGGAGGCGCCCTCGACGACGCCGAGCGGCTCGGCGGCGATGTCCGAGCGCCGCTGCAGGCCCTCGAAGGTGATCAGGTCGGCCGCGGCGTACGCCCGGGCGCGGGCGTCGGCAACGTCGTACCCGGTTGCTCGGACGGCCAGGACCCGGCCCCCGGCGGTGACCAGCTGATGGCCCTCGGGGTCGTCCACCAGCGCGGTCCCGGCGTGGATGACGTCGACGTCGGCCACCCCGTTGGCGGCACCGACGCCGGTGATGACGTCACCCTTGGACGACGACTCGGGGTAGCCGGCCGACGCCAGGACGACCGTCACCGCGGCGCCGTCGGAGAAGGTGGGCGCGTCGACCTCGGAGAGCCGTCCGGTGGCGGCGGCGTGCAGCAGCCCGCCCAGACCGGAGGTGAGCACGGCCAGCACGGGCTGGATGTCGGGGTCGCCGAAGCGGGCGTTGAACTCGATCACCTTGGGACCGTCCGCGGTGAGCGAGAGGCCGACGTAGAGGCAGCCGACGTACGGGGTGCCGCGGCGCGCCATCTCGTCGAGGGTCGGCTGGACGACGGACTCCATGACGTTCGCCGGCAGGTCGGCGGGCGCCCAGGGCAGCGGGGAGTACGACCCCATGCCGCCGGTGTTGGGGCCCTTGCCGCCGTCGTGGATGCGCTTGAAGTCCTGGGCGGGCTGGAGGGGGTACGCGGTGGTGCCGTCGCAGACCGCGAAGAGCGACACCTCGGGGCCGTCGAGGAACTCCTCCACCACCACGCGGCCGCAGGCCTGCGCGTGCGCCAGCGCCTCGGCGCGGTCGAGGGTGACCACGACGCCCTTGCCGGCCGCCAGCGCGTCGTCCTTGACCACGTACGGGGCGCCGAACGCGTCCAGGGCGGCCTCGTACTCCTCGGTGGTGGAGCAGGTCCGGGAGCCCGCGGTCGGCACGCCGGCGGCGGCCATGACCTCCTTGGAGAAGGCCTTGGAACCCTCGAGCTGGGCGGCGGCCGTGTCGGGTCCGAAGACGGCGACCCCGGCTGCGCGGACCGTCTCGGCGACACCGGCCACCAGCGGCGCCTCGGGCCCGACGACGACGAGGTCGGCGCCGATCGAGGTCGCCAGAGCGGCGACGTCGGCGCCGTCCATGATGTCGACCGGGTGCAGCGTGGCGAACGCGCCGATGCCCGGGTTGCCGGGGGCGGCGTGGACCTCGGTGACCTCCGGATCCCGGGAGAGAGCCAGCGCGAGGGCGTGCTCGCGTCCACCGGTACCGATCACGAGGGTCTTCACGTGCGACGAGTCTAGTCGCGTCGGACGGTCTCCTCGTACGCCGCTCGTGCGGCGGGATCCGCGGCGCTCAGCACGCTGTCGGCCTTGAGCGCCCGCGAGGCGAGTGCCGAGACCTTGCGCGGCAGCACGGAGGAGACCTTCGCGATCGGCTGCACCCAGCGCGGGGCCCACGCCTCGGGGACGGGACGGCCGATGACGTCGACGATCACCTGGGCCACCGCCTCGGGGGTCTGCTGGGGCACCCCTCGCGTCGGGGCGACGCCGACGGCGAGGTCGGTCTTGACGATGACCGGCAGCACCATGGAGACGTCGACGCCGTGCGGGGCGAGTTCCTCACGCAGCGCCTCGCTGAACCCGACGACCGCGTGCTTGGAGGCGCTGTAGCTCGCGCCACCCGCCAGCGCGACCCGGCCGACCGCGGAGGCGACGTTGACGACGTGGCCGCTGCCGCGCGCCACCATGGCGGGCGCGAACGCGCGCACCCCGTGCATGGGGCCGTACGTGTTGACCTCGAACATGCGGCGGGTGACGTCGTGGTCCTCGGCCAGGAACGGGCCCACCGGCATGATCCCGGCGTTGTTGACCAGGACGTCGACCTCACCCGCGTACGCCGCGAACGCCGCCCATTGGTCCGGGTCGGTCACGTCGAGGGCGTGGTGCCGTACGCCGAGGCGTGCCGCCGTCGCGGCCAGCGCGTCAGCCTCGCGGTCACCGATCACGACGTCGGCACCGGCCGCGGCCAGGAGCTGGGCGGTGGCGGCGCCGATGCCGCGCGCTCCCCCGGTGACGACGACGGTCTTGCCGGACAGGTGTCTGGTCATGCGGGCCAGAGTGGCGTGGCCCTCACCTGTCTGGCAAGGGAGCAGCCACCCCAGCCCTTAGTAACGCGCAGTTATGTGCACCAGCGCACGGCAATGCGGTGCACCTCGTACGGATAACTGCGCGTTACTTGGAGAGCTGCGTTACCAAGAGACCTGCGCGTTGCCGGGACAGGGGCGCGGAAGGCGGGCCACAGGCGGGTACCACCGCCCGGGCTCAGGAGGGGTGGACCACCACGGTCTGCTCACGGCCGGGCCCGACACCGACGCCCCAGATCTTGGCGCCCGACATCTCCTCCAGCGCCTTGACGTACGACTGGGCGTTGGCGGGCAGCTCGTCGAAGGAGCGGCAGCCCGAGATGTCGGTCTTCCACCCGGGGAAGACCTCGTAGACCGGCTTGGCGTGGTGGAACTCGGTCTGCGTCATCGGCATCTCGTCGACGCGCTGGCCGTCGATCTCGTACGCCACGCAGACCGGGATCTCGTCCCAGTTGTCGAGCACGTCGAGCTTGGTCAGGAAGAACTCCGTCAGGCCGTTGACGCGCGAGGCGTACCGCGCGACGACCGCGTCGTACCAGCCGCAGCGGCGGGTGCGGCCGGTGGAGACGCCGATCTCGCCGCCGATGCGCTGCAGGTCGATGCCGTCCTGGTCGAACAGCTCGGTCGGGAACGGGCCCGAGCCGACGCGGGTCGTGTACGCCTTGATGACGCCGATCACGCGGTCGATGCGGGTGGGGCCGACACCGGCGCCCACGCAGACGCCGCCGGCGACCGGGTTGGACGAGGTGACGAACGGGTACGTCCCGTGGTCGACGTCGAGCATGGTCGCCTGGGCGCCCTCGAAGAGCACCGTACGGCCGGCGTCGAGCGCCTGGTTGAGCAGCAGCGAGGTGTCGCAGACCATCGGGCGCAGCCGGTCCGCGTACTGGGTCAGCTCCTCGACCACCGCGTCGACCTCGATGGCGCGACGGTTGTAGACCTTGGTCAGCAGGTGGTTGCGGACGTCCAGCGCGGCCTCGATCTTCTGGCGCAGGATCTTCTCGTCGAACAGGTCGGCGATGCGGACGCCGACCCGGTTGACCTTGTCCGCGTACGCCGGGCCGATGCCGCGACCGGTGGTGCCGATCTGGTTCTTGCCCAGGAAGCGCTCGGAGACCTTGTCGATGGTCGCGTGGTAGCTGGCGATCACGTGGGCGTTGGCCGACACCTTGAGGTCGGCCACCTCCACGCCGCGCTCGATGAGGCCGTCGAGCTCGCGGAAGAGCGCCTCGGGCGAGACGACGACGCCGTTGGCGATGACCGAGGTGGCACCGGGGGTGAGGATGCCGCTGGGCAGCAGGTGCGTCGCGTACTTCTCGCCGTTGACCACGATCGTGTGGCCGGCGTTGTGACCGCCGGACGTGCGCACGACGTAGTCGATGGAGTCGGTGGTGGCGAGCAGGTCGGTGGCCTTGCCCTTGCCCTCGTCGCCCCACTGGGCGCCGAGCACGACGATTGCGGGCATCTCAGCCCTCCTCACGAACGGGCCGTGGGGCCCTCGAAAACGAAACAGCTCCGGCACAAGGCACCGGAGCTCTTGCGCCGTCACGTTACCAGAGGGCGTACCTCGTTCCGGGGTCTAGGATTCCACGTCGTGGACCCCCTTCTGGTGATCACCAACGCCTCCGCCGGCACCTCCGACGAGGAGACGCTCGAGCTCGCGCTGGAGGTTCTGCGCGAGCGCTGCGACGTCGAGGTCGCCGCCACGTCCAACGCCGGCGAGCTCGACGGCGTCCTGCAGCGCGCCGCCTCGCGACGCATCGTCGTGGCCGGCGGCGACGGCAGCCTGCACGCCGTGGTGGCCGCCCTGCACCGGCGCAACGAGCTCGGCGACAA
The DNA here is from genome assembly GCF_051876515.1 of Nocardioides sp. GTDB lineage: Bacteria > Actinomycetota > Actinomycetes > Propionibacteriales > Nocardioidaceae > Nocardioides. The sequence continues at coordinate 22,450 of NZ_JBJEHY010000038.1, forward strand.
GGTCCTCGCCCTGCTGCCGCTGGGCACCGGCAACGACTTCGCCCGTACGGCCCAGATCCCGCTCGACACGGTCGAGGCCGCCCGCCTCGTCCTCGACGGCGAACCCCGCCCCGTCGACCTGATCGTCGACGAGACCGGCTCGGTCGTGGTCAACAACGTGCACGTCGGGATGGGCGCGCTGGCCAGCCGGCGCGGCCAGCGCTGGAAGGACCGGCTCGGCTCCATCGGCGTCGGCAAGGTCAACCTCGGCAAGCTCGGCTACCCGATCGGCACGCTCACCTCGGCCTTCTCCCCGCCCTCCCTGCGACTGCGGGTCGAGGTCGACGGGACCGAGGTCAACCCGTTCAGCAGGCCGGTCCTGATGGTCGCGATCGGCAACGGGGCCAACGTGGGCGGGGGCGCCGAGCTGACGCCGGAGGCCGACCCCGAGGACGGCAAGGTCGACGTCATGGTCTCCCGCTCGGTCACGCTCGGAGCCAAGGCCAGGTACGTGCTCGACCTGGCCCGGGGACGCCACCACGAGCGCGACGACGTGCTGTACCTGCGTGGCCGTGAGGTGACGGTGTCGGGCGAGGAGTTCCACGTCTCCGCCGACGGGGAGCTGTACGGCCCCGAGCGCAGCCGCAGCTGGCGGATCGTCGCGGGCGCGTACCGGATGGTCCTGCCCCCGGCCTGAGCACCTCTCCCGGGCCTACAGGTCCTCCGCGTGGCGCTCCAGCACCACCTGGCGCACGGACTCCACGGTCTCCGGATCCAGCTCGGAGTCGAGGACCTGGGCCCAGCCCAGGGCGTGGTCGCCGGAGTAGTTGTGGCCGGTGCCGGGCGGTGAGTCGAAGCCGAGCAGCATGTCGGCCGAGACCTGCCAGAAGGTCACGAACGGCACCCACCGGCTCGCCTCGGGCACGTCGGGACCACGCTCCTCCTCCAGCCAGTCCGGGCGCTGCAGGATGAGGTCGGGGTGCCACCAGGTGATCGGGTCCGAGGCGTGCTGCAGGTACAGCACCCGCGTCTCGCCCCACGGCACGGTGCCGGGCGGCTCGCTCCCACCGACCCGGTTGACGAACCGCACCGTACGGCCGCCGCGGTAGACCGGCTCCACCTCCCGGCTGCCCTCGTCGCGGGTGTCCACGAACTCCCGGTAGAGCGGGTTGAACGACGGCGGCCCCACGAACAGGGCGCCGTCGAGCCGGTTGGCCATGTCGAACTCGCCGCTGAACGCGGTCTCGCCACCGAAGGAGCCCAGGGACTCCCCGAAGGCGTACAGGCGCGGGCGCTCGTCCTCGGGCAGCTCGAGCACCCGCGCGTACACCTCGTCGAAGAGCTGGCGGCCGGCGACGCGCGCACGCGTCTGGTCGACGAGGAAGGAGAGCGGGGAGGGCAGGTAGGAGTACTGCATCGAGACGATCGCGGAGTCCCCGGCGGTGAGGAACTCGAAGCTCGCCGCGGAGCTCGGCTCCACCCATCCGGTGCCGGTGGTGGTGGCGACGAGGATGGCCGAGCGCTCCAGACCGCCGGCGCGGACCAGGTCGTCGACGGCCAGGCGGGCGCGCTCCTCGACGTCGGCCTCGTTGTCCATGCCCGCGAAGACGCGGATCGGTTCCTCGGACGCCAGGCCGGTGACCTCGGTGATCTCGGCGGCGTCGGGTCCCCGCGCGACGAACTTGCGGCCCTCGACGCCGAGGCCGTCCCACGCCACCAGCGAGTCGTCGCTGCCCGAGCGCAGCGGGCTGCCCGGCTGGCTCACCTGCTCGGGGGTCAGCCGGTCGGCGAGCGCGAAGCTGCGGTCCAGGGTGTTGATCGCGGTGCGCCAGAGCACGCCGCTGGCCACGCCGATGACGGCCAGCGCGACGACGAGCAGCGAGACGGCGCGGGCGACGCGGCGCGAGGTCCACCGGTCGAGCAGGTCGGTCAGGGCACGACCCACCCAACGCAGCCCGCGCGCCACGACCAGCAGGATGGTGAAGATGGCGACGGTGACCACCGGGGTCACCAGGAGCACCCCCCACCAGCCCCCGCGCTCGATGCCGAGCTCGTCGGCCAGCCCCCACTGCGACCGCGCACCCACCACGACCGCCAGCAGGTACCCGACGGGCCCGACGACCCACAGGGCGGTCCAGGCGTACCGGTGCGGGGTCCGCGGCTCGCGCTCCCGGATCTCGCGCCACAGCCACGCCACCAGGAGCAGCAACCCGTAGCCGATCGCGGCCGACACCCCCGCCACCACGCCCTGCAGCCACGGGGCGCGCGGCATCAGGGTCGGCGTGAATGCCAACCAGGCAGCGATGAAGGCCCCCCAGGTGGCAGGGAGGGTGAGGGTCAACCAGCGATTGCGTTCCACGGGCACCCATTGTTCCGTGCTCCCGGACTTCCCGCGGCCCCCAAACAGGAATGCCGTCAGCCGGACGGGGAGACTAACCTTGGCCCCTGGCCGGACCGACCGACCGAGCGTACGAGAGTGGGACACAAGCAGATGGCACGTGGTGGACAGCAGGGCGACCCGACCGACTGGGTGACCCGCGCGGCGGACGACGCGGTCCGCCACGCCGGCGAGGGCAAGCCGGTGACGTGTGCCTCCGGCGCCTCCCCCAGCGGCCCGATCCACCTGGGCAACCTGCGCGAGTTCCTCACCGTCCACTTCGTGGCCGACGAGCTGCGCCGCCGCGGCGTCGAGGTCCGCCACCTGCACTCGTGGGACGACTACGACCGGTTCCGCAAGGTCCCGGCCGGTGTGCCCGAGGAGTGGAGCACCCACATCGGCCGGCCGCTGAGCGCCGTGCCGGACCCGTGGGAGTGCCACGACTCGTGGGCCGCCCACTACAAGGCCCCGCTGCAGGACGCGCTCGCCGAGATGGGCGTGGAGATGGTGGAGGTCTCCCAGACCGAGCAGTACCGCGCCGGGACGTACCGTGAGCAGGTCCTGCAGGCGGTGGCGCAGCGCCGCGAGATGGACGCCGTGCTCGACCGGTACCGCACCAAGAAGGCCGCTCCCGCCGCCGACGGCGCCGAGGCTGCCCCTGAGGGTGCGGAGTCGACGGCCGAGGAGGACGCGGTGCTCGCCGACGCGCCGGCCGACGGCCCCGAGGACCTCTCCCGCTTCCCGTACAAGCCGTACTGCCGCGGCTGCGGGCGCGACACGGTCACCCTGACCTCGTACGACGACGCCTCCACCGACCTGGCCTACGACTGCCAGGCGTGCGGCGAGTCGCACGTGACCAACCTGGCCACGCAGGACGAGGGCAAGCTGGTCTGGAAGATCGACTGGCCGATGCGCTGGGCGTACGAGGGCGTCGACTTCGAGCCCGGCGGCGCCGACCACGCGACCCCCGGCTCGTCGTACACGGTCGGCAAGGACATCGTGACCTTCTACGGCGCGACCGCTCCGTCGTTCGTCGCGTACGGCTTCGTCGGGTTCGCCGGCATGCAGAAGATGTCGTCGTCCAAGGGCGGCGTGCCGACCGCGACCGACGCGCTGCGCGTCCTGGAGCCGCAGATCCTGCGCTGGCTGTACGTGCGCCGCGCGCCGAAGCAGACCTTCGACATCGACTTCGGCCCCGAGGTGGTGCGCCTGTACGACGAGTGGGACGCGCTCACCAAGAAGGCCTCCGACCCCGCCAAGCGTGACGTCGCCGTGCTCGCCTGGGAGCGCGCCGCCGCGGTGGCGGCCGGCCCGCTGCCGGTCAACGCGGTCCCGGTGCCGTTCCGGACGCTGTCGTCGGTGGCCGACGTGACCGCCGGCTCGGCCGACCTGATCTCGCAGGTCGTCTCCTCCGTCGGGTTCCCGCACGACTCCGTCGAGGACCTCGAGCCGCGACTGTCCAAGGCCATGCAGTGGACCGCCGAGTTCGTCCCCGCCGAGGACCGTACGACGGTCCGCGACGTCCCGGACGCGGTCCGGCTCGGGGCCCTGACCGCGCAGGAGCAGCAGTGGCTCGACCTGCTGGTCGACAACCTGCCCGAGCAGTTCACCCAGGACGAGGTGACCTCGGTCGTCTACGGCGCCCCCAAGCTGGCCCGCGGGCTGTCGGTGGAGGACAAGCCCACCGACGAGGTGAAGGCGGACCAGAAGGCGTTCTTCACGCTGCTCTACAACCTGCTCGTCGACGCCGACCGCGGCCCGCGTCTGCCCACGCTGGTCGTGGCGCTGGGCGCCGACAAGGTACGCACGCTGCTGGGTCGCTGAGGCCCGGCGTCGCTACCCTTCGGGCGTGGAGCGTCTGCGGCACTACCTGCTCACCGTGGCAGGACCCGACCGGACCCCGCGCCGCAACCTCCAGCTCGCCAGCCTGCTGGCCTTCGGCGCGGGGGTGCTGAACTCCGTCGGCTTCATGGCGGTCGCCGTGTACACGTCGCACGTGACGGGGCTCACCGCCGGTGTCGCCGACCGCCTCGTCCTCGGCGACACCCGGGTGGTCCTCACCGGGCTGCTCGGGCTGAGCGCGTTCATCGCCGGGGCGGCCGCGTGCGCGCTGGTGTTCAACTGGGGACGCCGCCACCAGCTGCGCGGACGGTACGCCAACGTGCTGGTGCTCGAGGCCCTCCTGGTGCTGCTCTTCGGCCTGCTCGCCGACCGGCTCGTGTGGGGTGCGCGCGAGTTCGTCTTCATCGGCGTCCTGTGCTTCACGATGGGCATGCAGAACGCCGTCATCACCAAGATCTCGCGCGCGCAGATCCGTACGACGCACGTGACCGGGATGGTCACGGACATCGGGATCGAGCTGGGCAAGCTCCTCTACCGCGACCGCGGGGACGGTCTCGCGCCCGTGGAGGCCGACCGGCACAAGCTGGCGATGCTGACGATGCTGGTGGGCCTCTTCTTCGGCGGCGGCGTGCTGGGGGCCGCCGGGTACCTGCAGTTCGGGTTCGCGGTCGTCGTGCCGCTGGCGCTGGGCCTGCTGGCGGTGGCCTCGGCCCCGCTCGTGGGGGACCTGCGCGCACTGCGGGCCTCCCGCAGCTGACCCGGTGCCGGAATGTCACCCCCGTGTGGCAGGTTAGGCCGACATGAACCACGTCGACCTCATGGCCCAGCCCCCGGCCACCCGCCTGCCCGCCGACCCCGCCGACGCCGAGCTCGCCGCCGGCACGCTCCCGGCAGCGGTCGTACGCAACCACCCCGCCTCCCCGGCGGCGTGGGCCGCGCTGGCTCAGCAGGCGCTCGACGCGGGCGCCGACGACGTGACCGTGTACGCCTACGCCCGTGTCGGCTACCACCGCTCCCTCGACATGCTGCGCCGCAACGGCTGGAAGGGCCACGGCCCGGTGCCGTGGGAGCACGAGCCCAACCGTGGCTTCCTCCGCTCGCTGGCGCTGCTCGCGCAGGCCGCCAGGGCCATCGGCGAGGCCGACGAGGCCGAGCGCTGCGCGACGTTCCTGCGTGACTCCAGCCCCGCGGCTGCCGACGCGCTCGGCGCGTGAGCTCCGCCGACGGGGCCACGGTCCCGGCCGGTCCCCCCGGTCACCTCGACGAGACCATGGAGAACCCGTGGCCGGCCCTGTGGGCGCTGGTCCTGGGCTTCTTCATGCTGATGGTCGACTCCTCGATCCTCACCGTGGCGACCCCGGCGATCATCGCCGACCTCGACGCCGGCGTGGGCGAGGTCATCTGGGTGACCTCGGCCTACCTCCTGGCGTACGTCGTCCCGCTGCTGGTCACTGGCCGGCTCGGTGACAGGTACGGTCCCCGTCGGTTGTTCCTGGTCGGGCTGGTCGTGTTCACGCTGGCCTCCCTGTGGTGCGGGTTGGCCGGCGGTATCGGCTCGCTCATCGCCGCCCGTGCCGTGCAGGGGCTGGGCGCCGCGCTGATGAGCCCGCAGACGATGGCGGTCATCACGCGCATCTTCCCCATCCACCGTCGCGGACCCGCGATGGCCATGTGGGGCGCAGCCGCCGGCGTCGCGACCCTGGTCGGGCCGCTGCTGGGCGGCTTCCTGGTCGAGCACCTCGGCTGGGAGTGGATCTTCTTCATCAACGCCCCCGTGGGCGCGGTCGCCCTCGTGCTGACGCTGCGCAACGTCCCCGACCTGGTCACCCACGAGCACCGCTTCGACTGGCTCGGCGTGGCCCTGTTCGGCACCGGGATGTTCTCCCTGGTCTTCGGCATCCAGGAGGGCAGCACCTACGACTGGGGGCACATCGCCGGCCCGGTGACGGTGTGGCGCCTGATCGGCACCGGCCTGGTCCTGCTCGCCGTCTTCGTGTGGTGGCAGTCCCGCAACACCGCCGAGCCGCTGCTTCCGCTGCACCTGTTCAAGGACCGCAACTTCTCGGTGGCCAACCTCGCCATCGCGACCGTGTCGTTCTCGTTCACCTCGATGGGCTTCCCGCTGATGCTGTACGCCCAGTCGGTGCGCGGCTGGGGGCCGTTGGCCTCCGGCCTGCTGATGGCCCCGATGGCCGTCGCGACGTTCCTGATGGCGCGGCAGGTGGGCCGACTCACCGACCGGCTCCACCCCCGTCTCGTCATCGCCCCGGGGTTCGCGCTGGCGCTGGTCTCGATGACGGTCCTCGTCGTCGTCCTCACCCCCGGCACCGCCGTGTGGGTCGCGCTGCTGCTCATGTTCACCATGGGTGTGGGTGGCGCCTGCCTGTGGGGCCCGTTGTCGGCGACCGCCAACCGCAACCTGCCGCCGCACCACGCGGGCGCCGGGGCCGGCGTCTACAACACCACCCGCCAGATCGGTGCCGTCCTCGGGTCGGCGGTGGTCGCGCTCCTGCTCGACTCCCGGCTCCGGGCCCACGGGCTCCCCAGCACCGGGGCGGGAGACTCCGGTCTCGGCTCCGGTCAGGCGATGCCGCCCGAGCTCGCGGGCCCCTTCACCGAGGCCTTCGCGGAGGCACTGTGGCTGGTGCCGGTCGCGCTGGGCGTCGGACTCGTCGTGGCACTGCTGTTCGAGGTGCCCCGGCACTTCGCGTCGCGTCCCGCGGAGTAGCCGCGCGGTGCGGCCCCCAGGCCGGGCGCTCAGGGACCGACGAGCTCAGGGTCCGACGGGCTCAGGCTCCGACGGGCGCGGCGTCGTCATCCACCCGCGTCGGCGCGGGCGCGGGACGACTCCCGCGCAGCACGTCGTACAGGGAAACGCCCCGGCGCCGGTCGCCCGAGAGCAGCATCCGCGTGGGAGTGGTGAGGTTGGCCAGCTCGTACGCGGCGAAGGCGACGGCGGTGACCACGACGGTGAGCACCCCGAACCCGGTCCACGGGTGCCAGCCCTGCTCGACCACGACTGGACCGAACCCGAAGACGACGACGTGGTGGACCAGGTAGACCGGCAGCGACGCCGAGATGAGCCACCGCACCAGCGTGGTGTCACGGGTGCACCAGCGGCCGAAGATCCGCATCCACACCGCGGCCCAGGCGAGACCTGCGGCCGTCGCGACCCCGGTGTGCACGGCCTTGTCGGCCTCCGTCTCGCGCGCCAACGGCTCGAGCAGCACCACGGCGGTCCCGCCCAGCGCGAGGAGCACCACGGGCCCCCGCGCCAACGAGGCGATCCGGCCGAGGTGGCCTCCCCCGGCGGCGAGCAGGACCCCGGCGGCGAACGACAGCAGGTGCACCGGGAGCAGCGGCGTCAGGGCGTCGTACGTCGCCTCCTCCCACCCGGCCTGCACCCACCGGTACTGCGCGGCGGCCGCGACGACCCCGCAGGTCAGTGCGGCCAGCGTCAGGGTCGTCGGGGAGGCGAGGACGACGCGCGAGGAGACGTCCAGGACCCGGTTGAGCAGCCGTCCGGCCAGGATCAGCAGCAGTGCCAGCACCGCGCAGTAGATCAGCAGGTACAGCAGGAACCAGGCGTGGTGGATCCACGGCCACGCCGAGGAGGTGAGCCGGCGTTCGGCCCGGCGCTCCCCGATCAGCATGTACGTCTGCCACGGGTTGAGCACTAGGACGCAGAAGACCAGCGGCACTCCCAGACGCGTCAACCGTCCCCGGAACCACGGTGCCGGCCCGCGACGGCGCGCGATCATGAGCGCGAAGAAGCCGGCGACCACGAAGAAGGTCGTCATCCGCCAGAGGTTGGAGAAGGTGGCCACCTGATCGAGCAGCGCGAGGTCCCCGCGGAAGAAGCGCGCGGAGTGGTACGGGATCCCGACCAGCATCAGGAACGCCCGCAGCGCGTCCATGAAGTGCCACCGGGTGCTGGGAGTCTCAGCGGTGGGGACGGGCGCGGACACGGGGGGAACCCTAGGCCCTGCGGCCTCCACGGCCGCCATTCCGCGCGACCGGAGGACGGGCGACACCGGCGCGACGACGGTGCTCCGCGTGCCCGGACACACGACGAAGGCCGTCACCCCACGGGCGACGGCCTTCGTGTCGTACGGCTGGGCTCAGGCGCCCAGGGTGGTGCCGGCGGAGCGGAGGTTCTGGCAGGCCTCGACGATGCGGGCCGCCATGCCGGTCTCGGCGGCCTTGCCCCACGCTCGGGGGTCGTACAGCTTCTTGCTGCCGACCTCGCCGTCGACCTTCAGCACGCCGTCGTAGTTGGTGAACATGTGGGTCGCGACGGGACGCGTGAAGGCGTACTGGGTGTCGGTGTCGATGTTCATCTTGACCACGCCGTAGTCGACGGCGTCGGAGATCTCCTGCTCGGTGGAGCCGGAGCCGCCGTGGAAGACGAGGTCGAACGGCTTGGCGTCGGCGCCGAGGCCGAGCTCACCGGCGACGGCGGCCTGGGCGGCCTTGAGGATCTCGGGGCGCAGCTTGACGTTGCCCGGCTTGTAGACGCCGTGCACGTTGCCGAAGGTCAGGGCCGTCATGTAGCGGCCCTTCTCGCCGACACCGAGGGCACGCGCGGTGGCCAGGGCGTCCTCGGGAGTCGTGTACAGCTTCTCGTCGATCGCACCGACGATGCCGTCCTCCTCGCCACCGACGACCCCGATCTCGATCTCGAGGATGATGTTGGCCGCGGCGCACTTGGCGAGCAGCTCCTCGGCGATCACCAGGTTCTCGTCCATCGGCACGGCCGAGCCGTCCCACATGTGGGACTGGAAGAGCGGGTTCTCGCCGCGCTTGACGCGCTCGGCGGAGAGGTCGATCAGCGGGCGGACGAAGCCGTCCAGCTTGTCCTTGGGGCAGTGGTCGGTGTGCAGCGCGATGTTGACCGGGTAGTTCTTCGCGACCTCGGCGGCGTACGCGGCGAACGCGGCCGAACCGGTGACCATGTTCTTCACCGACGGGCCCGAGAGGTACTCGGCGCCACCGGTGGAGATCTGGATGATGCCGTCGGAACCGGCCTCGGCGAAGCCCTGAAGGGCTGCGTTGAGCGTCTGCGACGACGTGACGTTGATGGCGGGGTACGCGAAGGACCTGGACTTCGCGGCGTCCAGCATCTCGGCGTAGCGCTCGGGACTGGCGATGGGCATGGGAACTCCTCGGGCAGACGGCTCAGCGGCCCCAGCCTAGTGGCCCCGGCGCGGGGGCACAGCACCGGTGCGGACCGCCGGGACGGGCCCAGGGGGCTCAGCGTGCGCCCGCCCCCCTAGTAACGCGCAGTTATGTGCACGAGGTGCCGTCAATGGCGTCGGGGTCGTACAGATAACTGCGCGTTACTACGGAGAGGGCGCGGAGGCCAGGCAGGCGCGGGCGGGGGCTGACGCAGTCCCCGGCGTACGGCCTCAGCCCCGCCAGGCGTCCTCGCCGGACAGGTCGGCGTGCTCACGCACCCAGGAGTGCATCGCGATCGCGGCGGCCGAGGAGGCGTTGATCGAGCGGGTGGAGCCGAACTGGGCGATCGAGAAGGTGCCGTCCACGACGTCGCGTGCCCCCTCGGAGAGCCCCGGACCCTCCTGGCCGAAGAGGAAGCAGACCCGCTCGGGCATCTCCATCGTCTCCAGGTGCGCGCTGCCGGGCAGGTTGTCGATGCCCAGCAGCCGCACCGGCCCGCCCTGCTCGGGCGGCAGCGCGTGCAGGTACGCCGCCAGCGCCGGCACGTCGACGTGGTGGCGCACGTGCTGGTAGCGGTCGGTCACCATCGCACCGCGGCGGTTCCAGCGGCGGTTGCCGACGATGTGCACCTCCGCGGCCAGGAAGGCGTTCGCGGTGCGCACGATCGTGCCGATGTTGAAGTCGTGCTGCCAGTTCTCGATGGCGACGTGGAAAGAGTGCCGACGGGTGTCGAGGTCGGCCACGATCGCTTCCATCGACCAGTACCTGTACCGGTCCACCACGTTGCGCCGGTCGCCCTCGCGCAGCAGCTCCGGGTCGTACTGCTCACCGCTGGGCCACGCCTGCTCACCACCGGGCCAGGGCCCGACCCCGACCTCGGCCGGGCCGTGCGGCATCGGGTCGTACGGAGCCCGCTCGTCGTGCATGGGAGCAGAGTAGGTGGCGAGCGTTACGCTGGCGCGCGTGAGTCTCCTGAACGACCTTCAGCCCTTCCTGCTCGAGCCCCAGCTGCTCGGCATGGACTGGATGGACCCGGTGTGGCTGCTGGAGAAGTTCGGGGAGGCCCTCTTCTGGCTCAGCCTCGTCATCATCTTCGTCGAGTGCGGGCTGTTCTTCCCGTTCCTGCCCGGCGACTCGCTGCTGTTCGCGATGGGCCTCTTCTTCGCCGGCCACCAGGTCGACATCCTGCCCGGACCGGACTGGATCGACCTGCTGTTCGGCATCGCGCTGTTCACCGCGGCCGGGTTCGCGGGCAACGTCGCGGGCTACGAGATCGGAAGAAAGATCGGGCCCTCGCTGTACGAGCGCGAGGGCCGGATCCTCAAGAAGAAGTACTTCGACCAGACCGGCGAGTTCTTCGACAAGCACGGCAACAAGGCGCTGGTGATCGGCCGCTTCGTGCCGTTCGTGCGGACCTACGTCACCGTCGTCGCCGGCGTGACCCGGATGGACCGGCACCGGTTCTTCCTCTGGAGCGGCGTCGGTGCCGTCTTCTGGGTCGTCTCGATCACGGTGCTGGGCTACTTCCTGGGCAACGCGTTCCCGTCGCTCGTGCACGACATCGACAAGCTGATCCTCGCGATCGTCGCCTTCTCCGTGGTCCCGATGATCTGGGAGTGGTGGCGCCACCGTCGTACGAGCTCGCCGGAGGCCGACGACAACGACGGCGACGGCCGCCCCGACCGCGACATCATGGGCACCGACGTCGACTGACGTACGGCCCGCGCGCCGCTGCCGGGCTCAGCCCTGGTCGGGGCCGTCGGCCTGCCAGCGCCCGCGGTGCACCCGGCCGGTGACCCGCGCGCGACGCGACGGCGATCCCTTGCTGCCCGTGTCGGCCAGCCGGTGCCCGATGGTGATCGCGCCGATCGGCTGGTGGTCGTCCGGGATCGCGAACGCGGCACGGAACGCGCCCTCCTCGGCGGGCGGGATCCCGAAGAAGCAGGCGCCGAGCCCCTCGTCGACGACCGTCTGCAGGATCAGCAGCGACGCCATCCCGGTGTCGATGTCCCAGAACGGGACCGGCCAGCGCGCCTCGTCCCGGTCGGTCCACCCCTTGTCGGGCTGGGCGTACCGGTCCAGGTAGGCCGCCTTGCACGACAGCGGGACCACGACCACGGGGGCCGACCTCATCCCGGACAGCCACGCGTTGTCGCCGCCCGAGGTGGCCGCACCGGTGGACTCCCAGAACCGGGCCACGTCCTCGGGGGTGTCGAGCACGAGGAACGCCTGCCCCTGGCTGAACCCGGCGCTCGGGCCGCGCTGGGCGTTGTCGAGGATGCGGTCGAGGACTGCCGGGTCGACCGCCCGGTCGGGGTCGTAGCGGCGGATCATGCGGCGGCGGCGGACGACCTCGGAGAACTCCATGGCCGCACCGTACGCCGTCCGGCCGCGGCCGTCAGTCGGAGCGACTACCGTCCTCCCATGAGTTCCGCCGCCCACCCCGAGCGCGTCGTCCGCGCGCTCCAGGCCCTGGTCCAGCTGCCCACGGTCTCCTACTACGACGCGGAGCGCATCGACTCCGCCGTCTTCGACGCCCTGGTCGCCGAGCTCGAGACCCAGTTCCCGCTCCTGCACGCCAACCTGGAGCGCCACCGGATCGGCGCGCACGGGCTGCTGTTCCACTGGCGCGGGGCCGCCTCCGACAAGCCGGTGGTGCTGATGGCGCACACCGACGTGGTGCCGGTCGACCCGGACTCGACGTGGCAGCACGAGGCGTTCAGCGGCGCCATCGCCGACGGGTACCTCTGGGGCCGCGGCACGCTGGACGACAAGTGCTGCGTGGTCGGGATCTGCGAGGCCGTCGAGCGGGTCCTCGAGGCCGACCAGATGCCTGCCCAGGACGTCTGGCTCTCCTTCGGCGCCGACGAGGAGGTCATGGGCTCCAACGCGCGCGAGGCCGTCGACTTCCTGCGCGGGCGCGGCGTACGGCCCTGGCTGGTCCTCGACGAGGGCGGCGCGATCGCCGGCGGCGCGTTCCCCGGCGTGGAGGCCCCCCTCGGCGTGGTCGGCGTGACCGAGAAGGGCGTGAGCGCCATCGAGCTGGTCGCCGAGGGCCGCGGCGGGCACGCCTCGATGCCGTCCCCGGACGGCCCCACGTACCGGCTGGCGCGCGCCATCACCCGCCTCGACAAGGCGCCGATGCCGGCCAAGGTGCCCGCCCCGACGCTGGAGCTGATGCGCCGCCTCGCGCCGCACCTGCCGGCCGCGCTGCGGCCGCTGGTGTCCAACGTGGACCACCTCAAGCCGCTGGTCGCACGAATCCTGGTGGCCGCCGGCTCCGAGGCGGGCGCGATGGCGCGTACGACGATCGCCACCACCACGCTGTCCGGCTCGCCGGCCAACAACGTGATCGCCTCCACCGCCAAGGCCGGCCTCAACGTACGGATCCAGGTCGGCGACACGCTCGCCGGCGTCGTCGACCACATCCGCCGCGTGGTCCGGGACGACTCGATCCGCATCGACGTGGTCGACGCCGGGGAGCCGTCGCCGGTCTCACCGATGGGGGACGCGTTCGAGCTGGTCGAGTCGTCGATCCGCGCCGTCTACCCCGAGGCGGTCCCGACGCCGTACGCGCTCATGGGCGCCACCGACTCGCGCCACTTCACCGCGATCACCGACAACGTGTACCGCTTCGCCCCGTTCCGGATGAGCAAGTCGCAGCGCGAGGCGATCCACTCCTTCGACGAACGCATCGGCGTGGACGACCTCGTCGACGGCGCCACCTGGTACCAGCACCTGATCGAGAGGCTCCCGCGATGACCACTCCCCCGTCGTCCCCCGCGCGGGTCCCCGTCAAGGGGCTGCTCGCCATCGTCGGCTTCCTCGCCGGCGTCGAGTTCGCCTCCGGGGTCCTCCAGGGCTTCTACACGCCGATCTTCACCGACATCGCGCGGCACCTGTCGATCGCGGACGCCGACGTCAACTGGTTCGAGGCGGCCCAGCTCGTCGTCTCCGCGCTCTGCATCCCGCTCCTGGCCAGGCTGGCCGACCTGTGGGGACACCGCAACGTGCTGCTGCTCTCGACCGTGGTGACCGCGATCGGCTCGTGGGTGCTGGCCTTCTCCCCCAACTTCACGACGTTCCTCATCGGCTGGGCGATCCAGGGCGCGTACGTGGTCTGGCTGCCCATCGAGGTGGCGCTGATCTACCGGCGTACGGCCGACTCGGGACGCCAGGGTGTCCTGACGCGGCGCGCGGCTGGCGTGCTGGTGGGCGTGCTGGAGCTCTCCGTGATCGTCGCGGCGCTGTCCGCCGGCGCCCTGGTGGGCGTGCTGTCGATGACGGCGCTGCTCTCGATCCCGGCCGTGGTGACCACGGTCTGCATCGGGCTCATCTGGTTCGGCATCCGCGACACCCCTCCGGAGGCGACCGGGAGCATCGACTGGGCCGGGTTCGGCCTGGTCACCGCGGCACTGGGGTCGGCGATGGCCGGTCTGATCGCGATCCGTCTGCAGGGTGCGGCCGCGGTGCTGCCGTGGGTGCTGATCGCACTCGGCGTGGTGCTGCTGGTGGTCTTCGTACGCTTCGAGTCGAAGCACCCGGACCCGCTGGTGGACGTGTCGATCTTCCGGATCCCGGGCCAGTGGCCAGTGCAGATGACGGCGTTCCTCTTCGGCATGTCGGTGCTGGGCGCGCAGATCCCGCTGTCGACGTTCGCGCGGACCGACCCCGCCGAGGTCGGGTACGGGCTGGGCGCCGACGCGGGCTTCGTCTCCACCCTGATCGGGGTGTACGTCATCAGCATGGCGATCGGGGCGTTCACCTTCCCCGCGGTCGCCAACAAGGCGGGGATGCGGACCGCGCTGGCCGGAGCCCTGCTGCTCGTCGCGATCGGGTACGGCCTGTGGCTGCCGCTGCACGACACCCTGACCAACGCCGTGGTCAACATGCTCGTCGTCGGCATCGGCTCGGGGGCCCTGGTGGCGGCCCTGCCCGCCGCCGCGGCAGCTGCGGCGCCGCCGGACCGTACGGGCCTGGCCACCGGCCTCACCAACGGCGTCAAGACCGTGGGCGGTGCGATCGCCTCGTCGGTCTTCGCGATCGCGCTCGCCTCGACGGGGTCGATCAGCGACCCGGCCGCCAACCACGCCCCGCTGTCGGGGTACATGACGGTCTGGGCCGTCTGCTCGGTCTCCGCCCTCGTCGCCGCGGTGCTGCTGTTCCTGGTGCCGAAGCGGGCGTTCGCCGACCCGGCCGAGGTGCAGGCAGCCGAGGTGGCGGGGCTGGCCGGGGCCTGACTGCCTCGGGCGCCCGCGCGACCACCTGCCCGCCCCCGCTGGGCTTCCTGCCCGCGCAGGGCAGGAAGCCCGCGCAGGCCCCAGCCCTTGGTAACGCGCAGTTATCTGGTCGAACCGTGCCCAATTGAGCACATCTCGTACGGATAACTGCGCGTTACCAAAGGACCCGGGCGGGCCGAGCGGGCGGGCCGAGCGGGCTGGGCGGGCAGGCGGCCCCCGCTACTCCGCCGCCAGCGCAGCGGCCGCCCGCAGCTCCTCCAGCTCAACGCTGAGCGCCCCGGCCCCCGCGAAGGTGACCGTACGCAGGCCGCCCGTCCAGGCGAACGGCGGCGCGTAGTCGTCGCTGACGGGGAAACCGGCGTCGTGGCCGATCCGAAGCCCGCCGCCGCCGATCTGCATGCCGCTGGCCCCCAACCCCAGCGGCAGCGGCTCGCGGTGGACGTCCTCACCGTCGACGCTGAGCACGCCCTCGCCCGTCGCTCCGTCGTACCGGAAGCCGACCAGGTGCCGGCCGGGCGTCAGGGGCTCCGGTGAGCGTACGGAGAACTCCGCCGAGGTCACGTTGAGAAGGAAGGTCGGCCGTCCCGACAGCACGGTCAGCGCCCAGCCGTTCGACCAGTCGCCGATCGCGGCCAGCACGCCCTCGCCGCCGCCCTCGGGAACGTCGACGTCGGCGACGACCTGGGTCCCGATCGCCAGCGACGGCACCGCCTCGTCGGCGACGGGGCGCGCGCCGGGGCGTACGACCAGCGTCTGCTCGGCCGGCCACAGCGGCGGCTCCATGCCCGGGATGTGGCCGTACAGGCTGTCGGTCAGCGGCAGCACCTGGTTGGCCTCGGCCTGCCGCCACCACTCCGCCTCGAGCTCCGCGACCACGTCGGGGTGCTCGGCGGCCACGTCGTGCTGCTCGGCGAAGTCGTCGGCCAGCGAGAACAGGTGCCAGGTGTCGGTGTCGAAGTCACGGCTGCCCGGCAGCATCGCCTCGTCCAGCACGCCGCCCGAGACGTGGTCGGTGGTCGCCTTCCAGCCGTCGTGGATGATCGAGCGCGACCCGAGCATCTCGAAGTACTGCGTCGTACGGATCGCCGGCGCCGCGGGGTCGGCGAACGTACCGACCAGGGAGCGGCCGTCGACGCGCTGCTGCTCCACGCCGTCGACGACCGCGGGCGCAGTCACGCCGCACTGCTCCAGCACCGTCGGGAAGACGTCGACGAGGTGGCAGACCTGCTCGCGCACCGAGCCGGCCTGGTCGCCCGCCCCGCCGGCGGGACGGACGATCAGCGGCGTGCGCGTACCCCCGAGCCACGTGTACCGCTTCCACAGCGTGAACGGCGTGTTCCCCGCCCACGCCCAGCCCCACGGGTAGTGGTTGTACGACCGGAAGCCGCCGATGTCGTCGATCCCGGCCAGGTTGTCCTCGAGCGAGTCCGCGACACCGAACCCGAACCGGTGCTCGTTGACCGACCCGACGCGGCCGCCCTCGGCGCTGGCGCCGTTGTCGGAGGTGAACACGACCAGGGTGTTGTCGTCGACGCCGATCTCGCGCAGGCCGTCGAGCAGGCGCCCGAAGTGGTGGTCGAAGTGGGACAGGAAGCCGGCGTGTGCCTCCGCGAAGCGGGCGTACAGACGCCGTTCGTCGTCGCTCAGCTCGTCCCAGGCCTGCACCCAGTCGGGGCGGGGCGGCAGAGCGGTGCCCTCGGGCACGACGCCCTCGGTGACCTGGGCGGCGAAGACCTTCTCGCGCATCACGTCCCAGCCCTCGTCGAAGCGGCCGCGGTACTTCTCGATCCACTCCGGCGGCGCCTGGTGCGGCGCGTGCCCGACGCCGGGCGCGAAGTAGAGGAAGAACGGCTTCGCCGGTGCCGCGTGCTTCTGGTCCTTCACCATCCGCAGCGCCTCGTCCACGAGGTCCTCGGTGAGGTGGTACCCCTCCTCGGGCGTCGCGGGCGCCTCGACCGGCGAGTTGTCCCGTACGAGCGTCGGCGTCCACTGGTTGGCGTCCCCGTGCAGGAAGCCGTAGTACCGCTCGAACCCGAGCGCCAGCGGCCACGTGTCGAACGGGCCTGCCGCCGAGCGGTCGTCGCGCGGGGTGAGGTGCCACTTGCCGACGGCCATCGTGTTCCAGCCCTCGTCCTTCAGCACGCGGGCCAGAGTGGCGGCGGACGACGGGATCCGGGCCCGGTAGCCGGGGTAGCCCGTCGGCAGGTCGGCCAGGAAGCCGACGCCCACCGCGTGCGGGTTGCGCCCGGTCAGCAGCGAGGCGCGGCTGGGCGAGCAGATCGCGGTGGTGTGGAACCGGTTGTAACGCAGCCCCTCGGCGGCCAGCGCGTCGATGTTCGGCGTCTCGATCTGGGCCCCGAACGCGCCGAGCTGGGCGAAGCCCACGTCGTCGAGCATCACCACGACCACGTTGGGCCGTCCGGCCGGGTGCGGACGGCGCACGGCTCCGGGCGTCGACTCCTCGGTGGTGCGGCCGATGGTGGGAGGCGTGCTCCACTGCTCCGCGGTACTCATCACTTTCCTCCTAGACTGCCCGCGTGGATCGGACTGACGGGGCGCCGGACGGGGGTGTCGGGCGGGCGGACTTCGGCGTCCTGCTGACCATGTCGAGCGCCGTCTTCGTGGACGAGCTGGCCCGCCACATGGGCGCGGCCGGGTACGACGGCTTCACCGCCCGTACCGGCTGGGTGCTCCGCAGCGTCGGCGACGCCCAGGTGCCGCTCAAGGACCTCGCCGAGCGGATGCGGCTGAGCAGCCCCGGCGCCCTCAAGGCGATCGCCCCGATGGTTGAGGGTGGCTACCTGGAGCGCGTGGGCGCGTACGACCGGCGGGTGCGCGCGGTCGCTGCGACCGACCTGGGTCGCGAGGCGCTGGAGGAGGCACGCGTGTTCCACGCAAAGTTCGAGGCGGGCCTCGTGGAGGGCGTCGGCGCGGAGAGCGTCGAGGCCGTACGCGCCGCGCTGGAGCTGCTGGTGGCGCGCGGGGCGCGTGAGGTGACGGGCGCGATCGCGCCGTTCCCCGGCTCCTGAGCCGTACGACCTCACGCCGGCTCCTCGACCGGGACCGGCAGCGGGCGGCGGCGCCAGAAGGTGGCGAGCAGGAGTCCGGAGAGCACGTCCCACAGCGCCCACAGCGCCATCACCAGGACGGCCCCGCCGACCTCGCCGAAGTAGGCGACGGCGATGACGATCCCCAGACCGGTGTTGCGGATGCCCAGCTCGAGGACCATCGCGCGGGTGCCGGCGGGCGGCAGCCGCAGACCGCGGGCGAAGAGCCACCCGACGAGCAGCACCATCGCGTTCTGCAGGACCACGATCCAGATCAGGTCGTCCACCCAGGACAGGAACTCCACGGCCCCGCTGGCGGCGGATCCGACGACCACGAGCAGCAGCAGGACCAGGACGGCGGCGTCCACGAAGCGGCGCGAGCGGGCCGCCAGTACCGGCCACCGGTGGCCCGCGTACACGCCTGCGGCGAAGGGGACGCCGATGAGCAGGCCGATCTCGACGGCCATCGCGACCGGGTCGAGGCTGATCCGGGCGAGCAGGGCGTCCGCCGGGGCGTACCGGCTCGCCCAGAACGCGAAGAGCGCGGGGGTGGCGACGAGGGCGACGAGGTTGGAGGCTGTGGTCATCGCGACCGACAGCGCCACGTCGCCGCGGGCGCGGTGGGTCAGCAGGTTGGACAGGTTGCCGGCCGGCAGGCAGGCGACCAGCAGCATGCCGAGGGCGACCGACCCGGGCACGTCGAGCAGGTGTGCCATGAGCAGGGTGAGCGCCGGCAGGACGAGGAACTGTCCGAGGACCCCGACCCCGAGCACCCACGGCCTCTTGAGGTGGCCCAGGAAGTCGGACGGCTTCGCCTCCAGGGCGATGCCGAACAGGAAGAACGCGATGACGACCTTGATCACCACGCTCGACCCGGCGGGCAGGTCGACCGAGAGCGTGTCGAGGTCGGAGGCCGCGCCCAGCACGAGCATCGGGTCGAGCACGTGACCACCGTCCGATCGTTAACCCCACTTAAGTAGTGCAATTAACGGGTGTCGGGCGGCGGGTGTCAAGGGGTTCGCCTCGCGTCAGGCGTTCCGGGTCGCGGCGGCGGCCTCCAGCCCCAGCTCGGCGATCGAGGCGGCCCGCATCTCGACCTTGCGGATCTTGCCGGTCACGGTCATCGGGAACTCCTCGACGACCTTCACGTACCGCGGCACCTTGTAGTGCGCCAGCTTCCCGGTGCAGTACGCCCGCAGCCCCTCCGCGGTGAGCGGCTCGGCGCCGGGCCGCAGCTTCACCCACGCCATCAGCTCCTCGCCGTACTTCTTGTCGGGAACCCCGATCACCTGAGCGTCGACGACGTCCGGGTGGGTGTACAGGAACTCCTCGATCTCGCGCGGGTACACGTTCTCGCCGCCCCGGATCACCATGTCCTTGATGCGGCCGACGATGTTGAGGTACCCGTCGGCGTCCATCACGGCGAGGTCACCGGTGTGCATCCAGCCGTCGGCGTCGATCACGTCCGCCGTCTTCTCCGGCGCGTTCCAGTAGCCCTGCATCACCGAGTAGCCGCGCGTGCAGAACTCGCCCGTCGCGCCGCGCGGCAGCGTCTCGCCGGTGAGGGGGTCGACGACCTTGACCTCGACGTGCGGGTGCACGCGGCCGACGGTGGACGTACGACGCTCCAGGTCGTCGTCGGCGCCGGTCTGGGTGGAGACCGGCGACGTCTCGGTCATCCCGTAGCAGATGGTCACCTCCGTCATCCCCATCTCGTCGACGACGCGGCGCATCACCTCCACCGGGCACGGCGAGCCCGCCATGATCCCGGTGCGCAGGGTGGAGAGGTCGTACGACGCGAAGTCCGGCAGCGCCAGCTCGGCGATGAACATGGTCGGCACCCCGTACAGCGAGGTGCAGCGCTCGGCCTGCACCGCGTCGAGCGTCGCCGCCGGGTCGAAGCCGGGCGCGGGGATGACGACGGTGGCGGCGTGCGAGGTGGCCGCGAGGTTGCCCATCCCCATGCCGAAGCAGTGGTAGTACGGCACCGGCACGCAGATGCGGTCGCGCTCGGTGTACCCGCAGCCCTCACCGACGAAGTAGGCGTTGTTGAGCAGGTTGCGGTGGGTCAGGGTGGCGCCCTTGGGGAAGCCAGTCGTCCCGGAGGTGTACTGGATGTTGATCGGGTCGGTGGGGCTCAGGGTCGCTGCAATCTCGGCGAGTCGGCCCGGGTCCGCGGCGCGTCCCGCGTCGACGAGCGCCTCCCACTCGGGGTCGCCCAGGAAGACGACCTGGCGCAGCGCGGCGCAGTCGGGCGCGACCTCGGCGACCATGGCGCGGTAGTCGCTCGTCTTGAACTCCGGCGCCGAGACCAGCACCGAGATGCCGGCGTCCTGCAGCACGTACGCGAGCTCGTGGGTCCGGTACGCCGGGTTGACGTTGACCAGCACCGCGCCGATCTTCGCGGTGGCGTACTGGACGAACATCCACTCCGCGCGGTTGGGCGCCCAGATGCCGACGCGGTCGCCCTTCCCGACCCCGGCGGCGTCCAGGCCGAGGGCGAGCGCGTCGATCTCGGCGACCAGCCCGCGGTACGTCCAGCGGCGGCCGGTCGCGTGCTCCACCAGCGCCTCGCGATCGCCGTGGGCCGCCACCGTCGCGTCCAGGTTGGCGCCGATCGTCTGCTCCAGCAGCGGCGTGGTCGTCTCCCCCGCCGCGTACGACAGGTCGTTGCGCTCGTCGCTCATCGTCGACGTACCTCCCAGGCCTCGAGAACTCCGGTCCCCGCCATCGTGCAACGGTTCGCTCGGCTCGGCCACCCTCCTCCGTCCCCTCCCCGTCGCCCTCCCCCGTTGTAACGCGCAGTTATGGCCTCTGACCGGGTGGTATGCCGTACGGCCAGAGGCGATAACTGCGCGTTACATGGGCGGCGGCCAGCGGGGCGGGGGCGGCGGCCAGCGGGGCGGGGGCGGGGGGCAGCGGCCAGCCAGGGCAGGCGGGAGCGGCGGGCGGCAGGGCCGAAGAGGCCCCGCTCAGGGAGCACCGAGCGACTCCGGCGCGTCGCCCACCTGCTCGGTGAGCTCGTCGACGACCAGCAGGTCGTCGCGGACCTGGCCGGAGCGGTACGACGCCCGCCCGATCATGTGGCTCGACACCACGGCCGTGGCCATCTGCATCGCCACGATGAGCAGCAGGAAGCCCAGCACCTCCCAGCTGCGCAGCCGGGCGGCCAGGCCGAGGACCACCAGCATCAGGCCGATCACCTGCGGCTTGGTCGCCGCGTGCATCCGCGACAGCAGGTCGGGGAGCCGGACCACGCCGATCGCGGCCACCAGGGCGAAGAAGGAGCCGGTCAGCAGCAGCACCGCCGACACGACGTCCATCACGTCACCGATCGTCATCAGCCGTCCTCCCGTCGGGAGATGTCGTCCAGCTCGGCCTCCACGTCACCGGCGCGGCTGGCGTACCTCGCCACCGCGACCGACCCGGCGAAGCCGACCATGGCCAGCACCAGCAGCATCGGCAGGCCGTCGGTGTCGTTGCCGCGTACGGCGTCGATCGCCACCGCGCAGACCAGCACCGACATGAGCACGTCGAGCGCCATCGACCGGTCGAGGATCGTGGGGCCGATCGTGATCCGCACGACCAGCAGGAGCGCGGCCACGCCGAGCAGCACCCCGGAGACCACCAGCACCGTCGTCATCAAGGGGCCACCTCGTCGTGCGTACGCGGGACGAACGCCGCCAGGAACCGGTCCTCCACCGCCAGCGCCTCGGCCCGGAACGCCTCGGCCGCAGCCCGGTCCTCGACGTCGAGGACGTGCAGGAACAGGGTGTGCGTCGAACGGCGCGCCTCGACCACCACCGAGCCCGGCACCAGCGACAGCATCGCCGCCACGCCGGTCAGCACGAAGTCGGAGTCGCTGCGCAGGTCCACCGCGACCACGGCGTTGCGCACCGGCCGGCGCCGCAGCACCACGCCGGTGACCTGGATGCTGGCCCGGATGACGTCCACCAGGAACCGGGCGGCCAGCAGGACGAGCCGCACCGGACGTACGTGGACGCCGATCGCCAGCGGCGGGAGCGGGAACGTGATCGACATGATGACCGCCACCAGGACGCCGCTGACCACGAGCATCGGCGTGACGTGGCCCCACAGGGTCACCCACACCAGCGTCAGCCAGGCGATCGACCACGGCTGCACGGCGCGGTAACGCGCCGGACGCACCGATCCGTCGCGTCGTACCCGGGTCTGGGGGCTCACTCGACCACACCTCCCAGCACCGTGGTCGTGTACGACGTGCCGTCGATGAGGTCGTCGGCGGCGCGGTCGCTGTACGAGAACAGCGGGCCGGCGACGATGGTCAGGACCACGGTCAGCACGACCAGGCCGGCCGCTGGCACGAGCATGCCGGCGGGCATGGTGCGGACGTCCTCGTCGGCCTCGATGAGCTGGTGGAAGTCGCGGTCGGGCAGGTCTGCGTCGGAGAGCCGCCGCGCCTCCGCGATCGCCTCGACCGGCATCACGACGCCCGCCGGGGTGTGCACGTGGCCGCGGTGGAGCACCGAGTCAGACCCGAGCGAGTCGAGCTCCTCCAACGCCTCGTGCGCCTCCGCGGGGGTCCGCCAGAACGCGGTCGCCCACGTCTTCGCCACCGCGTACAGGGTGAGCAGGCTGGTGAGGACGCCGGCGCCGACGAGGACCCAGGCCAGCGCGGACCCCTCGTCCTGGGCGGCCTGCAGCAGACCGACCTTGCCGATGAAGCCCGACAGCGGCGGGATGCCGGCGAGGTTCATGGCCGGTACGAAGAACAGCAGCGCCAGCAGCGGCGCCAGCCGGGCCAGGCCACCGATGCGCAGCAGTGAGGTGCTCCCGGCGCGGCGCTCGATCAGGCCCACCACCAGGAACAGCGACGTCTGCACGATGATGTGGTGCACGACGTAGAAGATCGTGCCCGAGACACCTGCCCGGTTGGCCAGGGCGATGCCGAGGACCAGGTAGCCGATGTGGCTGACCAGGGTGAACGACAACATACGTTTGATGTCGGACTGCGCGATCGCCCCCAGGATGCCGATCAGCAGGGTAAGCAGCGCCGCCACCAGCAGCAGGTCGGTCAGTGGCGAGTCGGGGAAGATCAGCGTCTGCACGCGCAGGATCGCGTACACACCGACCTTGGTCAGCAGGCCCGCGAAGACCGCGGTGACGGGCGCCGGAGCGGTGGGGTACGAGTCCGGCAGCCAGAACGACATTGGGAAGATGGCCGCCTTGATCGCGAACGTCACCAGCAGCAGCAGCTGGATCAGCAGCGCCACGTGGTCCGGCAGGTCGGCGACCCGCTGCGCGATGTGGGCCATCGTGAGCGTGCCCGTGGCGCCGTACGTGACGGCGAGCGAGATCAGGAAGAGCGTGGAGGAGAGCAGCGCGACCAGGACGTAGATGGTGCCGGCGCGCAGCCGCGGCGGGGTGCCGCCCAGGGTCAGCAGGACGTAGCTGGCGAACAGCAGCATCTCGAACGAGACGAACAGGTTGAACAGGTCGCCGGCGAGGAACGCGTTGGCGACGCCGGCCACCAGCACCAGGAAGGTCGGGTGGTAGACGGCGACCGGTGCCGACTCCTCGTCGGTCACCATGCCCTGACCGATCGAGTACCCGAGGACCGCGGTGGTCACCAGGGCACTGACCAGCAGCATCAGCGCGGAGAGCCGGTCGGCGACCAGCACGATCCCGACCGTCTCCGGCCAGCCGCCGATCCACACCGTCTGGGGGCCGGACGTGTCAGCCAGGTAGACCAGCGCCCCGGCGACCACGACCAGCGCACCCAGGACGAGCATGCTGACGTTGCGCTGGGCCCTCGGGTGGTGCGACAGGATCAGCGAGAGCCCGGCGCCCATCAGCGGCAGCAGGACCGGCAGCGGTACGAGCCACGTCATCGGCTGCCCTCCTTGTCCTGATCGTCGTGGACCGCGTCGACGAGGTCCTCCTCGTCCGGGTCGCCGAGCTCGCCCTCGGCAAAGTCGGACGCCTGTTCCTCGTCGAGCTCGTCGTCGCCGGAGGCGGCGTACACCTCGGAGGAGACGTCGTGGGTGGCCAGGCGGCGGATCAGGGCGTCCTCGGGGTCGTCCTGCACGTCGTCGTGGCCGTTGAGCTGCCAGGAGCGGTACGCCATCGCCAGCACGAACGCCGTGGTCGCGAGCATGATGACGATCGCGGTCAGCACCATCGCCTGCGGCAGCGGGTCGGTGATCTCGGAGGGCTCGACGCCGTCGACCATGATCGGCGCCTTGCCGGCGGGGCCGGCCGAGACCATGAAGCCGACGGCGACGCCGTTGCCCATCATCACCAGACCGACCAGCACGCGCGAGAGGCTGCGCTCGAGGAGCAGGTAGACGCCGCACCCGATGAGGGCGGCGGCCACCAGGACCAGGGTCAGGTTCACCTCGGTCATGCGGACACCTCCCCGGTGGCAGTGGCGGTGGTCGGCACGGGTAGCCCGGCCGCCTCCCGCCGTTCACGCTGGATCTGACGGTCGATCTGCGAGCCGAGGGCACGCAGCAGGTCGAGGACGAGGCCGACGACGACGAGGTAGACGCCGATGTCGAAGAGAGCGGAGGTGACCACGTGCAGGTCGCCCAGGACCGGGATGTGCAGGTCCACGATGGCGCTCTGCAGGGCGGTCGCGCCCAGCGCCATCGGCAGCAGCGCGGCCATCACCGCGACGAAGAGTCCCCACCCGATGACGTGACCGGCGTCCACCGGAGCCGCCTCGTCGAGCTCGTACCGGCCACCCGCGAGGTAGCGGATGACGAGCGCCAGACCGGCCACCATGCCGCCGGCGAAGCCGCCGCCGGGGGCGTTGTGCCCGGCCAGCAGCAGGTAGATCGAGAAGACCATCACCGTGTGGAAGACCAGCCGGGTGATGACCTCGAAGATGATCGAGCGGCTCTCCGGCGACATCGTCCGCGGCGCCGCCAGCCAGGCGCGGCGGCCGGGCTGGGTGGGCTGCTTGACGACGCCCGTCGGGTACGGGATCTCGTGGACGCGGCGGATGCCGGCGCTGCGGGCGTCGATGAAGACCAGCGACGCGACCCCGGTGGCGGCGGCGACCAGCACCGAGATCTCACCGAGGGTGTCCCAGGCACGGGTGTCGACGAGGATCACGTTGACCACGTTGAGGCCGCCGCCGAACTCCTTGGCGAGCGCCGGGAACTGCTCCGAGACCGGGGTGGCGGTGCCCGACCCGACGCCCACGACGAGGAACCCGGCGACCGCTGCGGCGACGCCGAACCCGAGCGCCATCCGCCAGTAGCGGCGGCGGGTCAGCGGGCGGTCGGTGAAGTACTCCGGCAGCCGGCGCAGGGCGAGCACGAAGACGACCAGGGCCAGCGTCTCGACCAGGACCTGGGTCAGGGCCAGGTCGGGGGCGCCGTGGAAGACGAAGAGGACCGCGGTGCCGTACCCGGTGGCTCCGGCCAGCAGCACCGCGCGCAGCCGGCGCCGTGAGCGGACCGCCATCACCGCGGCGATGCAGATGACGCCGCCGGCGACCGCCTGCCACGGCGAGTCCCAGAGCTTCACCTCGATGCTGCCGAAGTCGCCGAGGAGCAGCGCCCCGCCGGGCAGCACCACGACCACGAGCAGGATGAAGCTGAGGTACGCCGACGCCGAACCGCGCTGGACGACACCGGTCACCTCCACGGCCACGCGGTCGAGGTTGCGCATCCCGAAGCGGTACACCCGCTCCAGGCTCCAGTCGGAGGTGAGGCGCTGCTGCAGCTGCGCGACGGGCTCGCGCACCACGAAGAGGGCGGCACCGACGACGAGCACCAGCACCGTCAGGCCAAGCGGCAGCCCGAGGCCGTGCCACAGCGACAGCTCGGCGTGGTGGGCGCCCGCGGGGAACGCCTCCCCCTCCTGCTCGAGGAGGTGGGTCAGCGGGCCCCCGAGGAAGCCGAGGAAGAGGCCGGAGAAGCCGAGGACCACGGGCCCGGCTGCGAAGCCGCGGGGGACGCGGCGCACGGGCAGCGGCTCGGGGACGTTGCGGTTGCCGAACGCGCCCCACACGAAGCGGGCGGAGTACGCGACGGTGAGGATCGAGCCGAGCACGACCCCGGCGAGGAGCGCCCAGCCGGGCCAGCCCTGCAGGCCGGTGCCGTCGTCGTACCGGGCGACGTCGACGAGCGCCGCCAGGACGCTCTCCTTGGCGACGTACCCCAGCAGCGGCGGCAGGCCGGCCATGGAGGCGGCGGCCAGCGTGGCCGCGACCGCGACCAGCGGCATCCGGTAGACGAGGCCGTTGAGGCGGCGCAGGTCGCGAGTACCCGTGGTGCGGTCGATGAGCCCGACGACGAGGAACAGGGTCGCCTTGAACAGTGCGTGGCCCACGACGACCGCGAGCCCGGCCAGCATGGCGCTGCGGGTGCCGACACCGAGGACGAGGATCATGAAGCCCAGCTGGCTGACGGTGCCGTACGCCAGGAGCAGCTTGAGGTCGTGCTGGCGCAGGGCGCGGTAACCGCCGAGCAGCATCGTCGCCGTGCCGAGCACGAGCAGCGCGGGCCGCCACCCGGGGGCGTCGGAGAAGGCGGGGGCCAGCAGGGCCACCAGGAAGACGCCGGCCTTCACCATGGAGGCGGCGTGCAGGTACGCCGAGACGGGCGTGGGCGCCGCCATCGCGGCGGGCAGCCAGAAGTGGAACGGGAGCAGCGCGGACTTGCTCACCGCGCCGACCAGGAGCAGGTGGACGGCGACGGTGACGGCCACCCCGGTGGGCGGCTGGTCGAGGATGTCGCTGATCCGGTGGGTGCCGGCCTGGTGGCCGAGCACGAGCGCGCCGACCAGCATCGCGAGACCACCCAGGGTCGTCACCACGAGCGCCTGGATGGCCGCCTGCCGGGCGGCGCGGCGGGTGGGGTCGTGGCCGACGAGGAGGAACGAGAAGACGGTGGTGAGCTCCCAGAAGACGTACGTCAGGAGCAGATCGTCGGAGAGGACGAGCCCGAGCATCGCGGCCACGAAGCCGGTCAGGGTGCCGGCGAAGCGGGGCACGCCCAGCGACTCGTCGGTGAAGTACCACGTGCAGTAGCCGAGCACGATCGCGCCGATGCCGAGCACGATGAGCGCCAGCACCCACTGCAGGACGCCCATCCGGAACGCCAGGTCGAGACCGATCGACGGGACCCAGGCGTGCACCGACGAGAGGTGTCCTCCGTCGACGACCGTCGGACCCTGCGCGGCCAGCCAGCCGACGCCCGCGGCAGGTGCGACGGCGATGACGGCGAACGCCTTGCGCCCGAGGCGCCGTACAGCAAACGGGCAGACCGCCGCCACGACGAAGAGGACGGCGATCAGTGGGAGCAAGAGCGGCCCTTCGGCATGCCCGGCACAACCCTTGAGGAGGGGCCGGGACAGGTCGGTCAGGTCAGTGCGTCGACGCAGGCCGCCGCACGGCCAGTCTACCCGCCACACGCTGCAGGTGCGGCCGCTGGTACGACTGCGGGACCCCTCCGAACGTGGGCAGGCTCATACTCGCCGGTAGTCGTGCGCCGTTACTGTTCGCACCATGCGTTCAGCCAAGGACTTCTTCGCGCCGCTCGCGGTCGGCGCCCCCGCCCCGGTGCGCGAGGTTCCCGCCCGCCCCAGCCGCGCCATCCACTTCTTCGACCCCGGCAACCCCAAGATGGCGGCCAAGGTCCCCGACATGGTCGGGAAGGTCGACGTCCTCCTCGGCAACCTCGAGGACGCCGTCAAGGCGGAGAACAAGGAGATCGCCCGCGAGGGCCTGGTGAGGATCGGGCAGGAGGTCGCCAACCTGGGATCTCTGAGCGGGCCGACCCAGTTCTGGACACGCATCAACTCCCTCGACAGCCCGTGGGTGCTCGACGACCTCACCACGCTCGTGCCCGCGATCGGCGACAAGCTCGACGTGATCATGGTCCCCAAGGTGCAGGGCGCCGAGGACATCCACTACGTCGACCGGCTGCTCGCCCAGCTCGAGGCCAAGGCCGGCATCACCAAGCCGATCCTCGTGCACGCGATCCTCGAGACCGCGCGCGGCGTGGCCAACATCGAGGAGATCTGCGCGGCTTCCCCGCGCATGCAGGGCCTCTCGCTCGGCCCGGCCGACCTCGCGGCCGACCGCCGCATGAAGACCACCCGCGTGGGTGGCGGCCACCCCGGCTACCTGGTCCGCCAGGACCCCGTACGCGGCGCCGACGGCGTGCCCGACTACCTCGGCGAGCGCACGACCTTCCAGCAGGACCTGTGGCACTACACGATCGCCCGCATGGTCGACGCGTGCGCGATGCACGGGATCTACCCGTACTACGGCCCGTTCGGCGACATCAAGGACGAGGTCGCCTGCGAGGACCAGTTCCGCAACGCCTTCCTGCTCGGCTGCGTGGGCGCGTGGTCGCTGCACCCGGTGCAGATCAAGATCGCCAACAAGGTCTTCAGCCCGTCCGTCGAGGACGTCAAGCACGCCCGCCGCGTCATCGCTGCGATGGGTGACGGCACCGGTGCGGTGATGCTCGACGGCAAGATGGAGGACGACGCCTCGGTCAAGCAGTGCAAGGTGATGGTGGCGCTGGCCGACGAGCTGGCCGCGATCGACCCCGAGCTCAAGTCCGCCTACGACGCCATCGTGCTCGACTGAGAGAGACCCCCATGTCTGACTTCACCCCCCTGCGCTCCGTCCTCTACATGCCCTCCTCCAACGAGAGGGCCCTGGAGAAGGCCAAGTCGATCGCCTGCGACGGCCTGATCCTCGACCTCGAGGATGCGGTCGCCCCCGACGCCAAGCCCGCCGCTCGTGAGTCCGCAGCAGCGGCGGCCGCCAGCGGCGAGTACGGCCGGCGCACGGTCACGATCCGCGTCAACGGCATCGGCACCCAGTGGCACGACGACGACATCGTCGCCGCCTCCCAGGCCGGCCCGGCCGCGATCGTGGTCCCGAAGGTCAACTCCGCCGCCGAGGTGCACCAGCTCGTCGCCGCGATGGAGAAGGCCGGCGCCCCCGCGCACACCAAGCTGTGGGCGATGGTCGAGACGCCCATCGCGATCCTCTCCGCGCTCCAGATCGCCCAGGCCTCCGACCGCCTCGGCGCGTTCGTGCTGGGCACCAACGACCTGGTCAAGGAGCTGTACGCCGAGCACGTCCCCGGACGCGCCCCCGTCCTGCCGAGCCTGCACACCGCCCTGCTCGCCGGCCGCGCCGCCGGCATCGCCGTCATCGACGGCGTGTTCAACGACGTCAAGGACGAGACCGGCTTCCTCGCCGAGTGCGAGCAGGGCCGCCAGATGGGCTTCGACGGCAAGACGCTGATCCACCCCGGTCAGGTGTCCGGCGCCAACCAGGCGTTCGCCCCGTCCGAGGCGGCCGTCGAGGACGCCCGCGGCCTGATCGAGGCGTTCGAGGCCTCCTCCGGCGGCGTCGTGACGTACAAGAACAAGATGGTCGAGAACCTCCACGTCGAGTCCGCCAAGCGCACGCTGGCGATCCACGAGGCGATCACAGCGCTCGGCTGAGCCGACACCCGTCGGTCGAGCGGCTTCCGTCGGTCGAGCCTGTCGAGACCCCCTCCGCGGGCCGGTTTCGACAGGCTCAACCAGCGCTGGGCGCAAGCACCCGGGCTGAGCCACCAGCCGCGGTCAGCTGCTGCGTACGCCCTTGTCGGCGCCCCGCGGGACCTTGATCCTCACGGGTTCGTTCCACACCACTCCCGTCTCGGACTTCATCAGGCCCAACGTGAAGGTGAGGCGCCGCAGCAGGTCGTCCGCGTCGACGAAGGCCTCGTAGTCCACGGTCTCGGGCAGTCCCTCGGCGGAGGTGCCATCCGCCTTGGCGGCGCGGGCGGTGTCCACCGTCATGGTGTAGCGACACGTCGTGACCCCGCCGATCACCGCCTCGCCTCCAGCCTCGACGGCGACCAGCGACTTCTCGAACAGGGTGAGCTGGGACCCCAGGTCCACCACCGCCATCATCTCCCTGAACTGGGAGTGCAAGTCGTCGGACTCGTCGATCTCGTCGAACGGACCATCCGCGTCGTCGGACACGAACACCCGCCCGCCGACGACCCGGATCACCACCCCCGACTCGCTGTCGCGGTAGGCGAACTCCAGGTCAGAGCCCTTGGGCGTGTGGACGACGGTCGACTCCATCTCGGTCCGCTCGTAGTCCTCGATCAGCACCATGTCCATGCGGACGGTCCTGGCCTCGTCGTACGCCGACCTCATCGCGGGGACCAGCGAGTCCTCGTCGTGGCCGCACGCATCTGACCCACGAGCGGACGCCGTACCCCCGGAGGAGCTGGCGCGCTCCTTCTCCGGTTCGTCACCACCGCAGCCACCCAGCAGCAACGCCGCCGGCGCCAGGGCCCCCAGGATCATCCGCCGCACCGTGCACCTCCGAGATCGTGAGGCCTACCGGGCCCGCTGGCGGGAGCGTAGGAGTCGGGACGCCCCCGCGTCCCGCGATTCGCCTCAGACGCCGGGGGCGCGCTCAGGACCCGGCCGGGACCGTGACCTCGACCGGCTCGTTCCAGATGACAGACATCTCGGTGCTCGTCCCAGCGACCTCGGAGGTGACGTGCCGCGGGAGGTCGTCCTCGGTGAGGTACATGTCGTAGTGGAGGGTCTCGGGCATTCCCTCGGTGTCGCTGCCCTCCGCCTCACCGGCGCGCGTCGTGTCCACCGCGAGCCGGTAGTGACAGGTGGGGACACCCTCGACCGTCTCCTCGCCCACCGCCTCCACCTCGTCCAGGCCGGCCTCGAACGCCAGGAACTGGATCTCCACGTCCGCCATGCCCGCCGCCAGGTCGGCCATCCTCGTGTACCCGGAGCTCGACGCGGGGAGCTCCTTCATGGGCTCGTCCGCCGAGGGCCTCAGGAAGACGCGGTCACCCACGACGACCGTCTCCCAGTCCTCCCCCATTCCCGCGTAGGTCAGGTGCACGTCAGAACCGTCGGCGCGGAAGACGGCGGTCGCCGAGACCTCCATCGTCTCCTCGCCCACTCCCTGCACCATCTCCGAGCGCATGGTCTCCAGACCGCCGAAGGCCGCCTTCATCGCCGGGACCAGGGTGTCGACGTCGTGCGGGCAGGGGCCTGGGTCCGAGCTGGCGCCCTGCGGCTCGTCCACCCCGCAGCCGCCCAGCACCAGCACCGCTGGGACCAGGGTCCCGAGAATCAACCGCCGCACGTCCGCCTCCGAGTTTCGTCGGACCACCCGGTCCGCTGGACCGGATCGTAGGGCGCGGTGGCCTCGCCGTCAGCCCGTTCCGGCATCGCTGGTCGAGGCCCCGCTGGTCCCTCAGAGGAACGCGTCGGTCAGGTGGTTCGGCGTGCCGAACCGGTGCGCGGTCACCGACACCGCCTGCTCGCGCAGGAACGGCAGCAGCTCGACGAGCCCAGCCTCGGTGACCGGCTGCGCCCACACCGCCACGTCGGGGCGTCCGCCCGTGGCGGCCACCACGTCGGCGACCGACCCGCCGAGCAGACGGATCCGACCGGCCGGAGTACGCCCGAGCTCGGCGCGCCAGGCCTCGGCGTCGGCGTACGACACCGTCATCCCGTACGACTGCGCGAACGCCGTCACGGCCTCGGGCAGCACCACCGCCGTGGAGACCTCGACCTCACCACCGGCCTGCGCGCCGGCGGCGAGCACCCGCAGCAGGTCCGCGACCGACCCGCCG
Source organism: Nocardioides sp. (assembly GCF_051876515.1). Classification (GTDB taxonomy): domain Bacteria; phylum Actinomycetota; class Actinomycetes; order Propionibacteriales; family Nocardioidaceae; genus Nocardioides. The sequence goes on from NZ_JBJEHY010000038.1 coordinate 53,741, forward strand.
ACCTCGAGGCGGACCTGCACCGGCGTGGTGGCGTACCGGAAGACGTTGCGCTCGGCGCGCAGCCCGGAGACGTCCGAGGCGACGCCGAACTCGGTGGCCCACGCCTCCGCGTCGGAGCGTACGGACCGCTCGAGACGGGACAGCTCGTCGGCGGAGAGACCCGACCGGCCGGCGACGGCCAGCGCGGTCGCGCCGACCGTGGTGGGGGCGTGCTCGCTGCTGGCCTCCGCGGACGTCCAGTCGACCAGGGCCTTGAGGTAGTGCGGCCCGCCGGCCTTCGTGCCGTTGCCGACGGCCGACTTCTTCCAGCCGCCGAACGGCTGACGGCGCACGATCGCGCCCGTCGTGCCGCGGTTGACGTACGCGTTGCCGGCCTCGACGTGCGCCAACCAGTACGCGATCTCGTCGGGGTCCAGGGAGTGCAGCCCGGCGGTGAGGCCGTAGTCGACCTGGTTCTGGATCTCGACCGCCTCCGCGAGCGTGGCCGCCTCGATGATGCCGAGGACGGGGCCGAAGTACTCGGTGAGGTGGTACTCCGAGCCGCGGGCCACGCCCTCCTTCACGCCGGGCGACCACAGGGTGCCGCTGTCGTCGAGCTGGCGCGGCTGCACCAGCCACGACTCCCCCGGCGCGAGGGTCGTGAGCGCCCGCAGCAGCTTGCCCCGGGCCGGTTCGATGACCGGCCCCATCTGGGCGGTCGGGTCGTCCGGCCGGGCGACGTGCAGCGACGAGACGGCGTCGACCAGCTGCGTACGGAACCGCCGCGAGGTCGCCACGGACCCGACGACGATGACGAGGCTGGCCGCGGAGCACTTCTGGCCCGCGTGCCCGAAAGCGGAGGCGACGAGGTCCTTCGCAGCCAGGTCGAGGTCGGCGCTGGGCGTGATCACCATGGCGTTCTTGCCGGACGTCTCGGCCAGCAGCGCCACGTCGGGGCGGAAGGAACGGAACAGCTCGGCGGTCTCGAACGCGCCGGTCAGGATCAGCCTGTCGACGCGAGGGTCGGCGACGAGGCTGCGTCCGAGGTCGTTCTCGGCGACGTGCACCAGGGCCAGCGCGTCGCGCCCCACCCCTGCCTCGTCCATCGCCTGCCACACCGTCTCCACCATCAGCGAGCCGCAGCGGGCGGCCTGGGGGGCGGGCTTCACCACGACCGGCGAGCCGGCAGCGAGAGCAGCGAGCGTGGAGCCGGCCGGGATCGCGACGGGGAAGTTCCACGGCGGCGTGACCAGGGTCAGGCCGACCGGGTGGGCGGTGGCGCCGTCGACGTCGTCGAGAGCCTCGGCGAGATCGGCGTAGTAGGTGGCGAAGTCGATCGCCTCGGAGACCTCCGGGTCGGACTGGTCGAGCGTCTTGCCGCACTCGGAGGCCATCACCTCGAGCAGCTCGCCGCGGCGCTGCTCCAGCCGTACGGCGGCGCGCCGCAGCACGGCCGCGCGCTCCGCGCCGCTGAGCGCGCCCCAGCCTGAGTCGACTGTGCGGGCGACCGTCTCCTCCAGCATCGACGCCTCGGTGACGGTGTGGGCGGCGACCAGGTCCTCTCCGAGCACCGAGCCGGCGATGCGGTCGGTGATCGCGCGCCCCCAGGCCCGGTTGCCCGGAAGCGACGGGTCGGTGTCGGGGGTGTTGGCGAACGCTGCAGGGACCGTGTCCGGCACGGGCTGGCGCCGGTCCTGGGTGCGGTTCGGTCCGGGCACCTCCCTGTCGAGCGCGGCCAGGGATGCCCGGAACCGGGCACGCTCGCGCTCGAACAGCGCCGCGTCGTCGTGCAGCTCGAAGACGGCCGACATGAAGTTGTCCGTGCTCGCCCCCTCCTCGAGGCGGCGGATCAGGTACGCGATGGCGACGTCGAACTCGCTGGGCCGCACCACCGGCGTGTACAGCAGCAGCCCGCCGACGTCCCGGCGCACGGCCTCGGCCTGGCCCTCGGCCATGCCCAGCAGCATCTCGAACTCGATGTCGTCGACGACGCCGCGCTGCTTGGCCAGCAGCCAGGCGAAGGCGATGTCGAACAGGTTGTGCCCGGCCACCCCGACCCGTACGTGGGCGGTGTGCTCGGGGCGCAGCGCATAGTCCAGGACCCGCTTGTAGTGGGTGTCGGACTCCTGCTTCGTCGACCAGGTCGCCACCGGCCAACCGTGCAGGTCGGCCTCGACGTGCTCCATCGGCAGGTTGGCGCCCTTGACGACGCGCACCTTCACCGGGGCACCGCCACCCGCCACCCGGGCCGCCGCCCACTCCTGGATGCGGACCATCGCGGCCAGGGCGTCCGGCAGGTACGCCTGGAGCACGATCCCGGCCTCGAGACCGCGGAACTCCTCCTGGTCCAGGACCCGGGTGAAGACGTCGATGGTCAGGTCGAGGTCGCGGTACTCCTCCATGTCCAGGTTGATGAACTTCGGCGTCGCGGCGTCCCGGGCGAGCCGGTACAGCGGCTCCAGCTTGTCCACCACGTAGGCGACGGCCTCGTCGTAGGCCCACGGCGAGTGCGGCCCGACGACCGAGGACACCTTGATCGAGACGTAGTCGACGTCGTCGCGGGCCAGCAGCTCGCGGGTGCCGGCCAGGCGCCGGTCGGCCTCGGCGCTGCCGAGCACCGCCTCGCCGAGCAGGTTGAGGTTGAGCCGTACGTCGCGCTCCTTGAGCGTGGCGAGCGCGGACCCGAGCCGCTTGGGGGTCGCGTCGACCAGCAGGTGACCGACCATGTGGCGCAGCGCGGCCCGGACGACGGGGACCACGGCGCCGGGCGCGAGTCGGCCCGCCTGGGCCCCGGCCTTGAGGGCCGTCCGCAGGTGCAGCGGCAGGAAGTCGGGGACGTCGGCGGCCAGGTCGACCATCGCGGCCGCTGCCACGGCGGGGTCCTCGGGCCGGATCACGCCGTCGATGAAGCCGACGGTGAAGTCGAGACCGCGGGGGTCCTTCAGCAGTCCGGCGAGCTGGGCGGCCGAGCCGGTCACGGGGATCTCGGCGGCCACGTCGAGCCACCGCCGCACCAGCACCTCGACCTCGTCGGCCAGCGCGGAGAGGGGCTCGTGGACGGGCGTGGTGCTCATGGGACTGCCTCCGTGCAGGTGTGGCCCCGGCCGGGTGCCGTACGGCCTCGTCACCAGTCTGCGCCCGCAGGTGCCGTCAGATAAAGTGATGTTTGATGAACCTCATCGTTCACAAATACTTAAAGGAGGAGCGGTGTTCGACGTACGCCGTCTGCGGTTGCTGCGCGAGGTCGAGCTGCGCGGCACCCTGAGCGCGGTCGCCGAGGCGCTGCACCAGAGCCCCTCGTCGGTCTCCCAGCAGCTCTCCCAGCTCGAGCGCGAGGTGGGCGTACCGCTCCTGCAGCGCACGGGGCGCGGCGTGCAGCTTACCCCGCAGGCGGAGTTGCTCAGCGCCCGCACCGCGACGATCCTCGACCAGCTGGAGCAGGCCCGCACCGACCTCGCCGTGGCCGAGGAGGCCGTGATCGGCACCGTCGACGTCGCCGTCTTCCAGTCGGCGGCGCTCGCGCTCATGCCCCGCACCCTCACCCTGCTCGCCGAGCGCCACCCGCGGCTGCGGGTCACCCTCACCCAGCACGAGCCGGAGACGGCGCTGCGCGGCACGTGGGCCCGCGACTTCGACCTGGTCGTCGCCGAGGAGTACCCCGGCCACGCGGCACCCCACCACCCCGGCCTCGACCGGGTCCCGCTGACGCGCGACCGGATCCGCCTCGCGGTCCCCCGCGACGCCGCGTTCGACCCGGTCACGTCGCTGGCCGACGCGGCCGGGCTGAGCTGGGTGATGGAGCCGTACGGCGCCGCGTCGCGCCACTTCGCCGAGCAGACCTGCCGGGTGGCGGGGTTCGAGCCGGACGTGCGCTTCTCCACCGCCGACCTCCAGACCCACCTGGCGCTGGTCCGCTCGGGCAACGCCGTCGCCCTGGTACCCGAGCTGATGCTGACCGCCGACGACCCCGCCGTACGCCTCGTCGACCTCGCCGGCGAACCCACCCGCTCGGTCTTCACCGCGGCGCGCACCACCAGTGCGCAGCACCCCGCCCTCGTGGCCGTGCGCGAGGTCCTGGCCGAGGTGGCCGGGCGGCGGCGCGGCTGAGACGGGTTTCGGGCGGCGCTTCCCCGGGGAGGGTCAGGCAAGGACCGAACAAGGGGGACGCATGAGCGCTGCCGACGTCAAACCGCACCTCGAGCGGGTCATCAAGCAACTCATCAAGCGCGACATGGCGTGGCACGGATTCCTCGAGGCCGGCGACAACGGCTTCCTGCAGAGTCCCGCCGTCGAGACCAACCCCGGCGACCCGCCTGGCATGGTGCCCCCGCCCGGAGGCCCGACCGGCACCTACCTGATCGCCTCCGGCTGGCAGGGCTACTGCGGCCGCTCCGAGGTCAACCCCGCCACCGACGTGTACGCCCACTGGCGCGAGGAGATCACCTCCCTGTTCTCCGAGTGGTGGTCGATCCCGAGCCAGTCCGAGGTCGAGGGCGTCGCGCGCTCCCTGCGCGAACCGCTCGGGTACACGGCGCTCGAGCCGGGGGCAGAGGGCGACTACCGGATGGAGTTCGACGAGAACGCCCCGCTCATCAGCGCCTTCGAGAACGGCGGACCCACGCTGGCCCTGCTCCAGGGCCAGGCCATGAACGCCTTCCGCACGCAGTACTGGGGCCACCTGCAGCGCGTCACCGTCCGCTACCACCTGGCCGTCCGGATGCTCACGGTCCTCGTCATCGCGGAGGCGGAGCTGTGGAAGAACGCCTGGAAGGACCTGGCCCAGCTCGCCGACGACGCCGCGTACGCGTTGGAGAACAAGGAGTCCGTCTCCTCCCCGTTCGACACGATCGCGACCATCGCGAAGGTGGCGGGAATGTTCCCCGGACCGCAGAAGGGCGCCC
>NZ_JBJEHY010000039.1:0-3847 GCF_051876515.1 Nocardioides sp.
GAGGGGCGGACGTTGAACCACCAGTCGGCGTGGGTGACGGTCAGGCCGTCGAGGCGGTCGGTGGTGGTCCCCTCGACCGCAGCGTAGTCGGCCTCCAGCGTGGCGATCACCGCGGCGGCGTCGTCCACGACCGAGTTGATCTCGCCGCTCATCGGGTACCGCTCGTAGTCGGCCAGCACGACCGAGAGCGGCTGGTCGGACTCGGCCAGCGCCGCCAGGGCGTGCAGGGCCGCGAGCATGCCGGAGTCGGCGCGCCAGAAGTCGCGGAAGTAGAAGTGGCCGCTGTGCTCGCCGCCGAAGACCGCGTCCGTCTCGGCCATCGTCGCCTTGATGAAGGAGTGGCCCACCCGCGTCCGCACGGGCGTCCCGCCCTGCTCGGCGATGATCTCGGGGACCGCGCGCGAGGTGATGAGGTTGTGGATCACCGACGCCCCGGGGTCCTTGGCCAGCTCGCGCGCCGCGATCAGCGCCGTCAGGGTGGACGGGGAGACCGCGCGGCCCTGCTCGTCGACCAGGAAGCAGCGGTCCGCGTCGCCGTCGAAGGCGAGGCCGATGTCGGCGCTCTCGACCAGGACGCGGGCCTGCAGGTCCACCAGCGTCTCGGGGTCGATCGGGTTGGCCTCGTGGTTCGGGAAGGTGCCGTCGAGCTCGAGGTACATCCCGACCATCTCGACGCCCTCGATGCCGCCCAGGACCCGGGGAGCGGTCAGGCCGGCCATGCCGTTGCCCGCGTCCACGACGACCTTGAGCGGGCGCCCCGCCACCGGCACCAGGGAGAGCAGGTGGCCCACGTACGCGTCCAGGACGTCGCCGGTGGTCACGGTGCCGGGCGTCGCCGCTGCCGCGTGGCCGCCGCGGGCCACGCTGTCGCGGATCTCCAGGAGCCCGGTGTCCGCACCGATCGGGACCGCGTTGGCCCGGCACATCTTCATGCCGTTGTACTGGGCCGGGTTGTGGCTCGCGGTGAACATGACGCCCGCGCGGCCGAGGTGGCCGGAGGCGAAGTACAGCTCGTCGGTCGAGGTGAGGCCCACGATCTCGACGTCGGCACCGGCACGGCTCGCGCCCTCGGCGAAGGCCGCCGCAAGCTCGGGCGAGCTGGGCCGCATGTCGTGACCCACGACGATCGGGTCGGAGCCGATCACCTCGACGAACGCCGCGCCGGTCGCGCGGGCCAGGTCCGGGTGGATCTGGTCGGGCACCGTGCCGCGGACGTCGTACGCCTTGAAGATGGCACCCAGGACGGCGGGGTCCAGGGAGGCGGAGTCGGAAGTCATGCCCGCAAGCCTAGGGGTCACTCCGACTGCAGCACCCGCAGGTGTCCCCGCTTGACGCCGCGCGACGGGTCGTCACCGCCGGTCACCGGGACCGGCTCCGGTGCAGGTCGGGCCGCCTCGCGCACCGCGTCGGCCAGGGCCAGCAGGTCGTCGCTGCTGGGCCCCTTGGCCGAGGTGTCCGGCGCGAGGCGCAGCACCTCCCAGCCGCGGGGCGCGCTGAGGCGCTCGCTGTGCACGTCGCAGAGGTCGTAGGCGTGGGGCTCGGCGTAGGTGGCCAGCGGCCCCAGGACGGCGGTCTGGTCGGCGTACACGTAGGTCAACGTGTTGACCGCGGCACGTCCACAGGCGGTCCGCGAACAACGACGAGCACTCACGTGTCGAACCGTACCCCGCGGGCCGCGCGGACGCCGCTAGGCTCGCGGCGTGGAGGCACGAGTCCCGCCGTCCCGGCGCACCCGCGACCGTCGAGGACGCGGCATGCGCGGCCCCGGCGTGGTGCCCGCGGTGCCCGGCACCACCTTCGGCCGCTCCAAGCGGCAGCGCTTCGACGACCTGGTCCTCGGCGTCGTCGCCGACGTCGAGAAGGTCTGGCACGACCGGCTCGGCCTGGTCGAGTACGCCGTCGAGGAGACCCCGGTCCTGCCGCCCGACTGGGGGGACGAGGTGCCCCTGGCCTCACTCGTCCCCGGCCGCCAGTCCACGCCTGCGCGCCTGGTCGTCTTCCGGCAGCCGGTGGTGCACCGCGCGGCCAGCCAGGCCGAGCTGGAGGCCCTCGTCTTCACCGTGGTGGTGGAGCAGATGGCCGAGCTGCTCGGGCTGGCACCCGAGTCGGTGCACCCGCGCTACCGGGTCGACGACGAGTGAGCCGGCCGCACGTCGGGCACCAGTGAGCTGGTGACGAGCTCGACCAGCGGCACCGTGGCGCGTCCCTTGGCGGTGGCGCCCTCCACGGCACCGAGCACCCCAGCACCCTCGACCCGTACGTCGAGGAGCGCGGCGCTGGCGGGCAGGTCGACGGCCGCGGCGTGCCCGGGAGCGAGGTCGACCTTCTTCGAGTCGACCTCCTTGCCCTTCGCGTCGTAGGCGGTCCAGGTGACGGTCGACTCCCGGGCCGCACCCCCGAGGACCAGGCGGCGGTCCCCCTCGGGCAGGACGGTGAAGGAGCGCTGCGTGAGTGCGCCGAGCGCGACCGTGTGGGTGAGGTCGTCCGCGGCGACGGTGCGCAGCGTGCCGAGCACGGGCTCCGAGGAGGTCAGCACGACACCCAGCGCGTCCTTGGCCGCGCGTCCACCGAGCAGGTCGGAGACGTCGACGGTCTCGACGCCGCCGGGCGCCACCCGCAGCTCCTCGGCCTCGGCCGGGGTGAACTCGCTGTCAGCGGTGACCAGCTTGAGCTGCACCCGCGCCTCGTTCTCGGAGGTGTTCGTCACCACCAGGGTGCGCTCGCCCCCACGCTCCCCCAGACCCAGGAGGTGCGAGGTGGTCGCCGGGGCCCCCTGCGGGGCGAGCCAGTCCGCGGCGTTGGCGCCACGCCCCAGCTGGTCGACCTCGTCGAGCAGGAACGTGCCGAGTCGGCCGCGCGAGACACTGACGTGCAGCGAGAGCTCGTCCCGGGTGGGCAGCAGGTCGGCCAGGTCGAGGGTGAGCGAGTCGCGGGCGGCGACGGTCACACCGCGCAGCCGGGGGGCGTCGACGATGCCGTCGGGCCCGTGCACCTCGATGTCGGCGACCGCGGGCCCGGCGTCGGGGTTGACCAGCTCGAGGACCGAGGAGTGCTCGGGCGAGCCACCCACCCCGCCGAACCACCGCTCCGGCTCCGGACGCTGGCAGGCGCCGGCCACCCGCTCGCCGACACGCGCTGCGGCGAGCCCGGGGGCGAGCTCGCCCGAGGCCCGGACCGACACCGCCGAGGAGGCGTCCTCGCGGGTCGCCCCGGAGACCTCCAGCGGGCTCTCCTCGCCGTCCTGGAGGAGCTGGACCTCGCCGCTGCCGCCCTCGGCGTCGGCGACCACCAGGCCCGGCTCGCGCAGCAGGCGCGCCGTGCCGGAGGGGCACACGACGGTCGAACGGTCCAGCGTCATCGGGGACGCCTCGCGCGCCGCCGTCTCGATCGGCACGGGACGGACCAGCGCGAGGGCGCCGACGGTCAGCAGCGGGATCACCGCCGAGACGACGGTGAGCATGCTCGGTCGGCGCGAGGCTGCCGCGGCGCGACGGCCCGTACGGGTGGGGTCGGAACCCCGGGTGGGCGTCATGGGCGAACCTTCCTGACCGTGGGGGCGGCCAGCACGAGGGCCACCAGCAGGGCGAGCGCCTGGACGACGAGCAGCACCGGTCGCAGCCACGACGACTCCCCCGCGACGGCGTCGGGGTCGAGTGGCTCCTCGACCCGCCAGGCGCGGGTCGTGCGGTCCTCGGCGCTGGCCTGCACCAGGCCCGTGGTCGCGTCCAGGCCGGCGGCGACACGGCCGTCGGCGGGCGAGGTCAGCACGATGTACTCGATGCCGCGGCGACCGAGGTCGGAGACGACCTGCGGGGTCGGGGCCGAGGCCAGCGCACGCACGTCCTCG
>NZ_JBJEHY010000040.1:0-16887 GCF_051876515.1 Nocardioides sp.
CGTCCAGCTGTTGAGCACGTGCTGGCCGATGAAGACCAGACCGAGCGACGCGACGCCCAGGTAGATGCCCCGCAGGCGCGCCGCGATCGGGCTGAACAGCAGGCCGGCGAGGCCGGCCACCAGCACGCCGGCGACGCACGACCGCTCCTCGAAGATGCCGCCGAGCTCCTCCGGCACCCCCAGCAGCCCCAGGCCGACCTCACCGACGGCGCCCAGGACGTCGGCGGGCGCCGTCGCGGCCTCGTCGGCCCCCGCGGCGGCCGGACGGACCACCTCGGCAGCGAGCTCGGCCACGACGTCCACGAGCATCTGCTCGTCCTCGGTGGGGGTCAGCTCGAAGCGACCGCTGGACGACGTGGAGGCGCTGGCCCGCACCCCGTTGGTGTCGCGTCCCTTGCGGGCGAACTGCCTGCTCGCGGCTGCCGCCGCCTTGAAGCCACCTCGGGTCGCCGAGAAGACCACCTGCTCGGTGCGCTTGCGCACCCCCAGGCGGTCGACGAGCTCGCTCTGCGCGAGGCGGTTCAACGCTGCCATTGCGTACCCCAGAGGGGCGCGCGTCTCCTTGGAGGACAGTCCGTGGCGACCGCCCGGACTCATCAGCGCCGGCTGGACGGAGGTGGGATCAACCATGGTCCGAGTGTAACTCAGAGTTACAACCCTTGTCTGCACCTCGTTGCACACGAGTGGGGCAGCGGCTTACCGGGGCGCACCCTGCACTCACTAGGATCGACCCATGCCTGGCGCCACCGACGACTCCCCGCTCAGCCCGTACGGCCCACTCCCCGAAGGCGGCGCCGTGCGCCCGATCACGCGGTGGGGCACCCCCGTCATGCACGCTCCGCAACAGCGCGTCACCGTCTTCGACGAGGCCCTGCGGCAGCTGGCCGCCGACATGGTGGCCACCATGTACGCGGCCGACGGGGTGGGCCTGGCTGCCTGCCAGATCGGGGAGGACGTGGCGATGTTCGTCTTCGACTGCCCCGACGAGTCCGGCCAGCGCACCGTCGGCGTCGTGTGCAACCCGGTGCTGACCCTGCCGGAGGGACGCGAGCGGTCCCTGGACGCCGACGACGAGGGCTGCCTGTCCTTCCCCGGTGCGTTCGTGACGTGCGCACGGCCGGACTTCGCCCAGGTCGACGGGGTGGGCCTGGACGGTCAGCCCGTCCAGTTCGCCGGCGACGGCCTGCTCGCCCGCTGCCTCCAGCACGAGACCGACCACACGGTCGGGACCGTCTTCGGTGACCGGCTGGCGGCCAAGGCCCGCAAGAAGCTCCAGAAGCAGCACGACAAGGCTGCGGAGGACTACCCCCTCGGCTGGCCAGTCGAGGACTGACCCTCCCGGCGGACGCTCATCGTCGGGCCGCGACGTAACAGGCCACCGCGGTCGCGGCGGCCACGTTGAGCGAGTCGATGCCGGCGCTCATCGGGATGATCGCGCGGCGCTGGGCGCTCTCCTCCCACCTGGCGGACAGGCCGTGCCCCTCGGAGCCCAGCACCAGTGCGACCTTGTCGACGCCGGCGACCGTCTCCTCGATCTCGGTGGCGTCGTCCGCGAGGGTGAGCGCCACCGTGGTGAAGCCCGCGGCCGCCACCGTCTCGAGGGCGCCGTACCAGTCCGGGAGCCTGGTCCACGGCATCGAGAACACCGCACCCATGCCCACCTTGACCGAACGACGGTAGAGCGGGTCCGCGCACCGCGGGGCCAGGAGCACGGCGTCGAAGCCGAGGGCGGCGCCGCACCGGAAGATCGCGCCCACGTTGGTGTGGTCGACGACGTCCTCGAGCACCAGGACGGAGCGGGCCCCCGCCAGGACCTCGTCGACGGTGGGCAGAGTGCGCCGGTGCAGTGAGGCGAGCGCCCCGCGGTGGACGTGGAAGCCCGTGACCTCCTCCGCCATCGCCTCGGGGACCACGTAGCAGGGAGCGTCCGACTGCTCCAGCAGGTCGGAGAGACCGTCAAGCCACCGCGGGGCCATCAGGAACGAGCGCGCCGCGAACCCGGCCTCGAGGGCCCGCCGCACCACCTTCTCCCCCTCTGCCAGGAAGAGCCCGTGCTCGCTCTCCAGGTTCTTGCGGAGCTCGACGTCGCGCAGGTCGCGGTAGTCGGCCAGCCGCGGGTCGGCGGGGTCGGTGATCTCGACGAGGTCAGCCACGGGGGAACTCCTGCGGGTTCGCGACGGCCACGACCTCGCCGATCACGATGATCGCCGGCGGCCTGAGCCCCTCCTCAGCGATCCGGTCCCCCAAAGTGTCAAGGGTCGTCAGGACGGTTCGCTCCTGCGGGAGCGTGCCGTCAGCGATGACGGCCACCGGGGTGCTGGCCGGCCGTCCCGCGGCGACCAGGGCGGTCGCGATCGCCGCCGCATTGTCGACGGCCATGAGCAGCACGACGGTCCCCCGCAGCTGGGCGACCGCGTCCCAGGCGACCAGCGACTCCGGGTGCCCGGGCGGCAGGTGGCCCGAGATCACGGTGAACTCGTGCGCCACCCCGCGGTGGGTGACCGGGATGCCGGCGCGGGCCGGTACGGAGATGGCCGACGAGAGTCCGGGGACCACCGTGACCGGGACCCCGGCCGCGGCACACGCCTGGATCTCCTCGTAGCCGCGGCCGAAGACGAAGTTGTCGCCGCCCTTGAAGCGCACGACGCGCTTGCCGGCCAGAGCACGCTCGACGATCACCTCGTTGATGTACTCCTGGGCGGCGTAGCGACCCCGGGGCAGCTTCGTGACGTCGATGAGCTCGACGTGCGGCCCGAGCTCCTCGAGCAGCTCACGCGGCGCCAACCGGTCGGCAACGACGACGTCCGCCGAGGCCAGCGCGTGACGCCCCGCCACGGTGACCAGGTCGCGGTCGCCGGGTCCACCACCGACCAGCACCACGCCGGGCGAGCGGTCGTGGGCACCGTGCGAGTCCAGCTGGCCGTCCTGGAGCGCGGTGACGATCTGGTCCCGCAGCCCCGCCGAGCGGCGGGGCTCGCGGTTGCCCAGGACGCCGACCGTGATCGAGCCGTGCCGCCCGACCGCCGGCGTCCAGGCGCTGCCGCCAACCGCGTGGTCGCTGCGTACGCAGAAGATGCGCCGCTCCTCCGCCGCGCGCGCCACGGACGCGTTCACGGCCGGGTCGTCCGTCGCCGCCACGGCGTACCAGGCACCGTCGAGGTCGGTCTCGGCGAACTCCCGCAGCACCAGGTCGATCTCCGTGCCCATGCCCTCGAGCGCCGGGGTGACCTCGGGGCTGACGAGACGGACCACGGCGCCGGCGGCCAGCAGCGCCGGCACCCGCCGTTGGGCGACGTGCCCTCCTCCCACCACGACCACGAGGCGGTCCGCCAGGACCAGCCCGGACAGGTACGGGGCGGGGGTTCGCGCACTCTCCATGGCTCCATTGTCCCCGGCGGTGCCCTGCGCTCCTCCGGCGTGTCCACGCTTTCGTCCTCGGGAGCCGACTGGCATCGTCTGCACCATGACGCTCACACGCCCCGTGGCCCCCAACCCGTACGACTACCTGCCCCCGGTGCCGTCCTTCGAGCTGACCAGCGAGGACGTCACCGACGGGCAGCCGCTCAAGGACGACCAGGTCGCGGCCCACGGCAACCGCTCCCCCCAGCTCTCGTGGAGCGGGGCTCCCGAGGGGACTCAGTCGTACGTGGTCACGTGCTTCGACCCGGACGCACCGACACCCTCCGGCTTCTGGCACTGGAACCTCGTCGACGTACCTGCTGGCGTGACCACCCTGGCCGCTGACGCCGCAGCCGGCGCCCTGCCCGGCGACGCGTTCCACGTGCGCAACGACGGCGGTGACGCCGGCTTCATGGGCGCGGCTCCCCCGGCCGGGGACCACCCGCACCGGTACTTCTTCGTCGTGCACGCAGTCAGCGAGCCCTCCCTGGGCGTGGGACCGGACGCGTCCAACGCCGTCGTCTCCTTCAACCTGGCGTTCAAGACCCTCGGTCGCGCGATCATCCACGGGACGTACCAGCACTGAGCACCGGTCTTGGCCGCACCGGCACCTCACCCCCGGTCCAGACCAGCGGGCTGCTTTTCGAAGAACGGCGTCAGGCGAACAGTCTGGCGCCGTTTCCCTGTGTGGAACTCCGCTGGCAGGGATAACCGCTGGTCAGAGACGCGTCACCGTGTGTCGGCACCGTGCGGAGGGGCCGCCCTCCGAGCACCACCGGTGTCACCTGGGCCCAATCCAGCAGAAATGGCCAAGGTTCGTCGTAGGAGTTCTATCGTCACAGGAACCCCTCTCGGAAGGACTCGGCCATGGCCCACCCACGTGCGCGGCGCCCCCTGACGGCCGCAGCCGTCGTACTGGGTGTGACCCTCACCCTGCTCGGCGCTCCGCCGGCGCAGGCCTCGAGCTGGCCGGTGCCGGAGGACCGCAGCTCCGAGACCGCGACCGACCTGGCCGAGTACGCGGACCAGGTGATGGTGGAGATCAACGCTGCACGGGACGACAACGGGATGCGGCGGGTCAAGCGGTACGACTCCTGCGTGGACCGCCTGGCGAGCCGCTGGAGCAAGCGCATCGTCACCACGGGCAAGTTCAAGCACCGTCGCCTCAGCCGGATCATCAACCACTGCGACCAGGCGTGGGCCGGGGAGACCCTTCTGCGGGGCTACGACCTCGCACCGGAGGAGATGGTCGACTGGTGGATGGACTCACCGGGCCACCGCGCCGTCCTGATGAGCAAGCACGCGCGCCGGGCCGGGGTCTCGGTCCGGCTGGACGCCGAAGGCCGTCTCGTTGCCGTGGTGAACCTGACGCTTCCCATGCGGCGCTGATCCCGAGCCGCCCTGAGCTCCAGCCTCCCGCGGCGCCACGGACGTTGCGCCCCCATCCCGGAGGCCGACCACCGCTGCGGCACAATCGGCGCCATGACTGGCGCGTGGCAACCGGACGTCCTCGGGGAGCCCTTCGAGGTCGAGATGATCGACCTGCCCGACGATGCGGAGGGACCGGTCGTCGCCGCGCTCGTACGTCGGACGCCGGCGACGGGAGCCGTTCCCGGCCGCGCGGTCCTGCACGTCCACGGCTTCTCCGACTACTTCTTCCACACCGAGTACGCCGAGTGGTGGACCGCCCGGGGGTACGCCTTCTACGCACTCGACCTGCGCAAGTACGGACGGTCGCTGCTGGAGCACCAGACCCCGCACTTCGTCACCTCGCTCGACGAGCACTTCGCCGAGCTCGACGCGGCGTGGCACCGGATCACCGAGCGCGACGGACACACCTCGGTCGTGGTGACTGCGCACTCCACGGGCGGCCTCACGGTGCCCCTGTGGGCGCGTTCCCGGGAGCCTGAGGAGCTGGACGGGTTGGTCCTCAACTCCCCCTGGTTCGACCTCCGTGGCGCTCCCCTGCTGCGCAGCCTCCCGGCACGAGCCGTCCTCGACCAGCTGGGCGCCCGGCAGCCGTACCGGGCGATCCCGCGTCCCGTCAGCGGCTTCTACGCCCGTTCGTTGCATGCCGACCACGAGGGCGAGTGGGAGTTCGACCTCGCGTGGAAGCCGATCGAGTCACGGCCCGTCCTGGCCGGCTGGCTGCGTGCGGTGCGCCGCGGCCACGCCCAGCTGCACCGGGGGCTCGGCCTCACCGCGCCGACCTTGGTCCTGTCGTCCGCGTCCACGGGGAACCCCCAGGAGATGGGGGCCGAGGTCTTCAGCACCGACATCGTGCTCGACGTCGAGCAGATCCGTCGGTGGGCCTCCAGCGTCGGCACCCACGTCACGAGCATCACGTTGCCCGACGCCCTGCACGACGTCTTCCTCTCGCGTTCGGACGTCCGCGAGGCGGCGTACGAGCAGGTCGGGACCTGGCTCGACGCGTACGTCCACCCGCCGGCCTGACCGGTCGGCCCCTGGACGACGGGGCGGCCGGGGTCAGCCGAGCAGGAAGACGCCCAGCGCCACCGTGCCGACCACCACGATCACCGCACGCAGGACCGTGGCGGGCAGGCGACGTCCGACCGAGGCCCCCAGCAGGCCACCTGCGATGGCCCCGATCCCGATGACGAGCACGACCTGCCAGTCCACGTCGGCCACCAGTGCGAACAACAGCCCGGAGACGCCGTTCACGAGCGCCGCGAGCACGTTCTTGACGCCGTTGAGCCGCTGCAGTCCCTCCGCCACGCCGATGCCCATGATCGCCATCATCAGCACGCCCTGGGCGGCGCCGAAGTAGCCGCCGTAGATCCCGCAGGCGAACATGCACGGCCAGACCCACCAGGCGCCGCGCGCCGGCAGCCCACCCGTGGCCTCGTGCCGTCGCGCCACCCAGGCCGAGATGCGTGGGCCGGTGACCACGAGGACGATGCCCAGACCGACGAGGAACGGGACGATCGACTCGAAGGCCCCGGGTTGCCACAGCAGCAGCAGGGCTCCGGCCAGGCCGCCGAGCAGTGAGGCCGACGCAAGGTGGAGCACCAGGTGGCGGGTGCCCCGCAGCTCCTTGCGGTAGCCGAGCGCGCCGGTGACCGAGCCGGGCACCAGGCCGATCGTGTTGGACACGTTGGCGGTCACCGGGGGGACGCCGAACGCCAGCAGGGTCGGGAACGTGATGAGCGTTCCCGACCCCACCAGGGTGTTGATCGCGCCTGCCGCGACGCCCGCGAGGGCGAGCAGCAGGATCTCGAGCGGGCTCACGGGGTGCCGGTGCCCCCCAGCGGGTCGCTGCCACCGAGCGCGTCGCCGCCGTCAGCGACCGGCGGAACGGTGCCGCTGGCCGGCTGCGCGGCCTCGTCCGCGGCAGCCAGCGCCTCGCGCAGCGCGGCGTTGGTGTCCGTGGCAGTCTCGGCCGGCGTGGTGGCCACGGTGGTGGACCCCATGTCGACCCGCTTGCGCGGGCTGGCGTTCTGCGGGATGCCAGCCACGTCGTTCATCGCGGAGCCGAGGCCCTCCAGCGCCTTGGTGATCTCCGAGGGGATGACCCAGACCTTGTTGGCGCCGCCCTCGGCGATCTTGGGCATCATCTGCAGGTACTGGTACGCCAGCAGCGACTGGTCGGGCTGGCCGTCGTGGATGGCCTGGAACACCGTCTGGATGGCCTGGCCCTCACCCTGGGCGCGCAGGATCGCAGCCTCGCGCTCGGCCTGCGCCCGCAGGATCTGCGACTCGCGCTCACCCTCGGCGTTGAGGATCTGCGACTGCTTGTTGCCCTCAGCGGTGAGGATCGCGGACTGCCGCTGACCCTCGGCGGTCAGGATGAGTGCGCGCTTGTCGCGATCGGCGCGCATCTGCTTCTCCATCGCGTCCTTGATCGACATCGGCGGGTCGATCCCCTTGATCTCGACGCGGCCGACGCGGATGCCCCACTTGCCCGTGGCCTCGTCGAGCACGCCACGCAGGCCGCCGTTGATCGACTCGCGGCTGGTGAGCGTGTCCTCGAGGGTCATGCCACCGACGATGTTGCGCAGGGTCGTCATCGTCAGCTGCTCGACGGCCTGGATGTAGTGGGCGATCTCGTACGTCGCCGCGACCGGGTCGGTGACCTGGAAGTAGATGACGGTGTCGATCGACACCGTCAGGTTGTCCTCGGTGATGACGGGCTGCGGCGGGAAGCTCACGACCTGCTCACGCAGGTCGATGACGTAGCGCACCTTGTCGATGAAGGGCACCACGAAGTTCAGGCCCGCGGGCAGCGTCTGCTGGTACTTGCCGAACCGCTCGACGATCCCCGCGCGCGCCTGCGGCACGATGCGTACCGCCTTGACGAGCCCGACGACCACGAGCAGCACGAAAAGCACCACAAGGATGGTCAGTGCAGAGGGCATTCGGTCTTCTCCCCGTGTTGTGGTTGAGGTACTGCCCGTGCGGCGCCCCGAGCGCCGCACGTCGATCTACGAACCGATCCCGGCGACGGGATGCACGTACGCGGTCGCGCCCTTGATCTCGAGGACCTCGACCGCCTCCCCGACACCGATGGTCAGGCTGGAGTCGTACGGCTGTGCGGTCCACTCCTCGCCCGCGACCTTGATCCGGCCGGGCGCGTTGGTGGTGACCTCGGCGAGCACGACGCCCTCGGCGCCGACCAGCCGGGTGTGGCCGATGGCCAGGTGCGGCGAGGTGTGCAGCTTGCGCAGGACTCCGGGACGGACCAGGCCGATCATCGCCACCGCGGCGACCGCGGCCATCAGCACCTGGGCGACCACCGGCAGACCCGCCAGCGCAGCGACCATGCCCACCACGGCACCAGCCGCCAGCATGATCATGATGAGGTCGAGACTGAGCATCTCCGCGATGCCCAGGAGCATGGCGGCGGCGAGCCAGGACTCCCACGCGTGGTCACGCATCCACTCGAACATGTGCCGACCCTACCCGTCCGGGTGTGGTGACGAGGACGGACTCACCCGGCCCGACGACCGGGGGCGCGTCGAGCCGCGTACCGGCCGTCCGCGTGGCTCAGGAGCAGAGGCATCGCGTACGTCTCGGAGAGCGCCTCGGCGGTGACGACCTCGGCCAGCGGACCCTGCGCCACGACGCGTCCCTGACGCAGCATCATCGCGTGGGTGAAGCCCGGCGGGATCTCCTCGACGTGGTGCGAGACGAGCACGGTGGCGGGTGCGTCCGGGTGGTGCGCGATCCCCGAGAGCGTGGCCACCAGGTCCTCCCGTCCGCCCAGGTCCAGACCGGCCGCGGGCTCGTCCAGCAGCAGCAGCTCGGGGTCGGTCATCAGCGCCCGGGCGATCTGGACCCGCTTGCGCTCCCCCTCGCTGAGGGTGCCGAAGGTGCGGTCGGCCAGGTGGGCCGCGCCGGTCTCGTTGAGCAGCTGGAGGGCGCGCTCGTGGTCGAAGTTGTCGTACTCCTCGTTCCAGCGCCCCAGCACCCCGTACGCCGCGGACACCACGACGTCGGAGACCTTCTCGTTGCGGGGGATCCCGTCGGCCAGGGCGGCGCTGGTCAGCCCGACCCTGGTCTGCACGTCGCTGAGCTGCACGGTGCCCAGGATCTGGTCGAGGACCGCCGCCACCCCCGCCGTGGGGTGCATGCGGGCGGCAGCTACCTGGAGCAGGGTCGTCTTGCCGGCACCGTTCGGACCGAGCAGAACCCAGCGCTCGTCCTCCTCGACCACCCAGTCGATGGAGTCGAGGAGCAGGGTGTTGCCCCGTCGAACCGTGACACCGGCGAACTCGATCACGGCGGACATGGCACCACCCTAGCCAGAGCCACGCGCGGACTAGGCTGGTACCTCGTGACCACCGTCCTGCCCCACTCCGCCAGGCTCGCCTGGACGATCACTGCGTGGCTGCAGGGTCTCGCCTCCGGCGACGCGGTGCTGGAGGAGCTCGAGGACCCCGACCTGGTCGTCCAGGTGTCCGACGTCGAGGGGCAGCAGATCGGTCCCACGGACCTGCTGCTGCTCCTGCGCCGCACCGGCGTGCTCGGAGCGGGGCTCGCACTGCCGGTCGAGGGCGACCCGGTCGGCCTCGGCGGGCCGGCTCCGTTCAACGGTGCGGCGATGGAGGCCGGCGAGGCCGTGCTGGTCGGGCACCTCGGTCTGGTGCCGTCCGTGGACGGCGGGCTGCTGCGCTGGGACCTGCACCCCGCCGCCCGGCGCCAACTCGTGGACGTCGGCGAGGCCGACCCTACGCTGCGCAGAGCCGTCCAGGTGGCGGCTCGGCGGCTCGCCGACCTCGACGTCGCCCGCTGGCGCCCCGAGGTGGCCGACGAGCTGATGGCGCTCACCCGTGCCACGCACCTCGACGCCCCGGCGGTCGTCCCCGAGCTCTGCCGTTCCCTCGCGCAGCGGGCACTGCAGGCACAGGCCATCGTCGAGCTGGCCCTCGCCGACGACGGCGCGGCCGTCAGCGCCGGCGAGGCGGCGGCCCGGCGCGACGCGCTCACGCCCCTCGCGGCCGCAGCCAGACGCGCCCTGGTCGCGGCGTGCTCGTACGAGGTGTGGCCCCCGGCGAGGGACTGATCCGCCCGCAGCGGATGATGGACCCGCCCATCCCTCCCCCGGTGGACACCGCGTGCCGGCGACCCACCTTCACAGATAGCCTCAGCACCGATGAACGCGCACAAGCCTGAACCCGCCAAGAGCCTCCTGGTCACCCTGACCGGCAAGGACCGACCGGGCGTCACCTCGGCGATGTTCGCGGTGTTCGCGGCCGCCGGCGTCGAGGTCCTCGACATCGAGCAGATCGTGCTCCGGCGCCGTCTCGTGCTCGGCATCCTGGTCACCGCCCCGCGCGACTGGAAGAAGCTCCGCGACGCCGTCGAGCGCACCGCCGCCGACCTGGGCATGTCCGTCGAGGTGGAGCGCGGCACCGGAGACAACAAGTCCCGCCGCGAGGGCCGCTCCCTCATCACTGTCATCGGCAGCCCGCTCAAGGCGTCGGCGGTCGCCGCCATCGCCGGCCGCATCGCCGACGCCGGCGCCAACATCGACCGCATCGTCAGGATGGCGCGCTACCCGGTGACCGCGATCGAGCTGCACGTCTCGGGCTCCGACACCGACCACCTGCGGCCGCTCCTCTCTGCCGAGGCGGCCGACCGCGGCATCGATCTGGCGGTCCAGCCCGCCACGCTGCTGCGCCGGGCCATGCGTCTGATCGTGATGGACGTGGACTCCACCCTCATCCAGGGCGAGGTGATCGAGATGATCGCCGCGCACGCCGGGTGCGAGGACAAGGTCGCCGCCGTGACCGAGGCCGCCATGGCCGGAGAGCTCGACTTCGAGGCCTCGCTGCGCCAGCGCGTCGCCCTGCTCGAGGGTGTCCCGGTCGAGGCGTTGGACGAGGTGTACTCCTCGATCCAGCTGGCTCCGGGCGCGCGCACCCTGGTCCGTACGCTGCGTCGCCTGGGGTACCGCTTCGCGATCGTCTCGGGCGGTTTCAGCCAGATCACCGACCGGCTCGCCGCGGACCTCGGCATCCACTACGCCCGCGCGAACGAGCTCGAGGTCGTCGACGGGAAGCTCACCGGCCGGATCGTCGGTGACGTCGTGGACCGCGCCGGCAAGGCCGCCGCCCTCCGCGAGTTCGCCCAGGAGTTCGGGGTGCCCGTGGGCGCAACCATCGCCATCGGAGACGGTGCCAACGACCTCGACATGCTGAGCGCGGCCGGTCTGGGCATCGCGTACAACGCGAAGCCCGTGGTGCGCGACGCGGCCGACACGGCGGTGAACGTCCCCTACCTCGACACGATCATGTACCTGATGGGGATCTCGCGCGAGGAGATCGAGGCCGCCGACGCTGCGGCCGGGATCACCACGCCCGCACCGCCCGTCTGAGGCCCCTGAGGCGTCAGCGCCCGCCCACGTGGTGGGCGCGCAGCGTCGCGGTGGAGAACCGGAGGTCGCTCCACCCGCCCTCCACGTCGAAGACGGTCAGCGTCCCCGGCGGGTAGCCCTCCAGGGTCAGCGCGGACGTCGCGTCGTCGTCACCCTCGCCGTCCTCGAGCAGGTTGGCCAGCATCGCCACGGTCGGGTTGTGCCCCACGAGCAGCAGCTCGCGGACCTCGGAAGGTTGCTGGCGCACGAGGTCCAGGGCACTCTCAGGGCTGGCCGTGTACAGCGCGTGCGTCTCGTCGGCCTCCACGGACCAGCCGGCGGAGTCGCGTACGGCCGCCCAGGTCTCCCGCGTGCGCAGCGCCGCCGAGACGAGGACTGCGTCGGGGCGAACTCCCTGGGCCGCCAGCCACGCGCCGGCCTCACGGGCCGCCGCCGTGCCCGTGGGCGCAAGGGCGCGTTCGAAGTCCGAGGCAGCGGTCGACTCCGCCTTGGCGTGACGCATCACGACCAGACGACGCGGAGTCACGGAAACCTTCGGGTGCACGGGTTCACTGTGACACGTCGGTGCAAGGACGACTCGACCCCACGGGCAGTCGGCGCCCGCAGGGTCGGCGTGAGGCGAACGCCCGGCTCAGGCGCCGGTCGCGTGGAACCCGCCGTCGACGTGCACGATCTCGCCGGTGGTGGCCGGGAAGAAGTCGGACAGCAGCGCGCACACGGCCTTGGCGGTCGGCTCCTGGTCGGTGTTGTCCCAGCCCAGGGGGCTGCGGGTGGTCCACAGGTCCTCGAGGTCGGAGAAGCCCGGGATCGCCTTGGCTGCGATCGTCCGCAGCGGACCGGCCGAGACGAGGTTGACCCGGATCCCCTCGGGACCGAGGTAGCGGGCCAGGTAGCGCGAGGTCGACTCCAGGCCGGCCTTGGCGACACCCATCCAGTCGTACGCGGGCCAGGAGACCGTGGCGTCGAAGGTCAGCCCGACGACCGACGAGCCCGGCGCCATGAGGGGCTTGGCCGCCATGGTCAGGGACTTCAGGGAGTACGCCGAGACCTGCAGGGCCTGGGCCACGTCGTCCCAGGGGCCGTCGAGGAACTTGCCGCCCAGCAGCGTCTCCGGGTTGCCGAAGGCGATCGAGTGCACGACGCCGTCGAGGGAGTCGACGTGCTCACGCACCTGGTCGGCCAGGCCGTCGAGGTGCGTCTGGTCGGTGACGTCGAG
The DNA here is from genome assembly GCF_051876515.1 of Nocardioides sp. Lineage (GTDB taxonomy): Bacteria > Actinomycetota > Actinomycetes > Propionibacteriales > Nocardioidaceae > Nocardioides. The sequence continues at coordinate 12,453 of NZ_JBJEHY010000040.1, forward strand.
CTCGAGCACGACCGGCTCGACAGGGAGGCGCTTGGCGATGCGCCGGGTGATCGACAGGGCTCGGCCGAAGTTGCTGATCAGCACCTCCGCGCCCTGCTCCTGGGCGACCTTGGCCACCGCGAACCCGATCGAGGAGTCCATGGTGACGCCCGCCACCAGGATCCGCTTGCCCTCGAGAAGTCCCATTGATCCGTCCCTTCGTCCGTGTCAGTTCGTGGGGCTCAGTGGCCCATGCCGAGGCCGCCGTCGACCGGCACCACGGCGCCGGTGACGTAGCCGGCCAGCGGCGAGGCCAGCCAGGTGACGGCGTGCGCGATCTCGTCGGGGGCGGCGTAGCGTCCCAGCGGCACCTGCGCCTTGATCGCCTGCTTCTGGTCGTCGGTGAGCACGTCGGTCATGTCGGTCTCGACGAAGCCCGGGGCCACGACGTTGACGGTGATGCTGCGACTGCCGAGCTCGCGGGCCACGGAACGGGCGAAGCCCACCAGGCCAGCCTTGGACGCGGCGTAGTTCGCCTGCCCGGCACTGCCGAGCAGACCCACGACCGAGGAGATGAGGACGATCCGGCCGGCGCGCTTGCGGAGCATCCCCTTGCTGGCGCGCTTCACGAGGCGGAACGTGGCGGTGAGGTTGGTGTCGACGACGCTGGTCCAGTCGTCCTCGGACATGCGCAGCAGCAGCGTGTCCTTGGTGATCCCGGCGTTTGCCACCAGGACCTCGACCGGGCCGTACGCCTCCTCGACGGCCGCGAACGCCGCCTCGACCTGCTCGGGGTCGGTGATGTCGCAGCGCACGTCCAGCGCCCCCTCGGGGGGGCCGCCCTGACGGGTGGTGACGGCGACGCGGTCACCCTGGGCGATGAAGGCCTCGGCGATGGCGCGGCCGATGCCGCGGTTCCCGCCGGTGACGAGGACGGTGCGTGGTTCGTGGCTCACCCGCCAGACGCTAGTGATTACCCCGGGGTAGGCCGAACCGGACCGGTTACCGGCGGGTACTCCCCCGCGGACCCCTGGCGCGCGCCGCCGTGGGCGGGGCGGCCTACAGTGGAGTCATGGGTCAGCGTGACGTCGTGAGGATCACCAGCGCACCGACGAGCCGCGCGGACGATCTCGGGGCGCGCCAGCGGCGCTACATGTTCTCCATGGCGATCCGCATGATCTGCGTCGTGGCGGCCGTCGTGGTGGGTCCCGGACCCCTGCGGTGGGTGGCCCTGCTGGGCGCCGTCTTCCTGCCGTACGTGGCCGTCGTGATGGCAAACGCCAACGAGAGTCGGTCGGAGAAGTTCGAGGTGCCGGGGGTCGACGCGCAGCACGTGCTGGGCGAGCGAAAAGAACCCTGACGACACGCGCGGTCCTGTTGGCTTCTCAGGTGCGTCGTGCAAGAATCAACTTCAGTGAGTGCAGCATCCCCCGTCTGCATTCGCTCTTCGGTGCCGGACAGCTTCCCCCGTGGCTGTCCGGCACCTCTTATGTACGGACCTCCCGCACGCACGCGGGGTTGGCACGCATCCCAGCGCCCGACCAGGACGAGACGTGAACTTCCAGACCGGCACCGGCCCCGAGGCCGAGATCTGCTCCGCGAAGGGGTGCCAGGCACCCGCCACGTGGCAGCTGCTGTGGAACAACCCCAAGATCCACACGCCGGAACGGCGCAAGGTGTGGCTGGCCTGTGACGACCACCGGGCGAGCCTGTCTGACTTCCTGACCGCGCGTCAGTTCCTCAAGGACGTGCAGCCCCACACCCACGGCTGAGCGCCAGCGACGCTCAGCCGCCGATCGCCGACATCGGCCGGCTCGGCTGCAGGAACGACAGGTCGTCGATCCCGTGGCCCGGCAGCTTGCCCCGCATCGCCACCAACCACGCCTCGGCGATCTCCTCGTCGTCCGCCCCGCCACGCAGCAGCGCACGCAGGTCGGACTCCTGACGGGCGAACAGGCAGTTGCGGACCTGACCATCGGCAGTGAGACGTACCCGGTCGCAGGCTCCGCAGAACGGCTGGGTCACCGACGCGATGATGCCGACCGTGGCGGGGCCGCCGTCGACGTGGAACTTCTCCGCGGGCGCACTCCCCCGGTCCTCGTCCACCTCGGTGAGGGCGAAGCGCTCGCTCAACCGCTCGTGGATCTCCTTCGCCGTGACCATCTCGGCGCGGCTCCACGCGTGCTGCGCGTCGAGGGGCATCTGCTCGATGAACCGCAGCTCGTAGTCGCGCTCCAGACACCAGGACAGCAGGTCGGCCGCCTGTGCGTCGTTGACGTCGCGGAGCAGCACGGCGTTGACCTTGACGGGCGTCAGCCCGGCGCGGGCTGCGGCCTCGAGCCCGGCCGCGACGTCGTGCCAACGGTCGCGCCTGGTGATCGTGGCGAACGTCTCGGGGTCGGGGGTGTCCAGGCTGACGTTGACCCGGGTCAGACCCGCCTCGGCCAACGCCTCAGCCGACTTGTCGAGGCCCAGCCCGTTGGTGGTGAGGGACGTCTCGGGCGGGGCGCCGTCGGCGGTCGTGAGCCTCGCCGTACGCGACACGATGTCGACCAGGCCCCGGCGCAGCAGGGGCTCACCGCCGGTGAACCGCACCTCGCGCACGCCGAGGCGCTCCACGGCGATGCCGATCAGGCGCACGACCTCGTCGTCGGTCAGCACCTCCTCGCCCGGCTGCCAGTCGAGACCCTCCGCCGGCATGCAGTACGTGCAGCGAAGGTTGCAGCGGTCGGTCAACGACACGCGCAGGTCCGTGGCCACCCGGCCGTGCTTGTCGGAGAGTTCGCGCACACTGTGAGCATAGGCTCGCGGAGGGCGTTCGCACGAACCGGCTAGGCTCGTCCGGTGCGCAAGATGGGTTTCCTGTTCAGTCGCCGTTGGCTCGTCTTCGCAGTGGTGGTCGCCGCTCTCGCGTACTTCGCCTGGTGGCTGGGCGAGTGGCAGTTCCACCGGCTCGACGACCGTCGCGAGCGCAACGAGATCATCGAGCGCAACGAGAAGGCGGCACCCGTCCCGGTCGAGGAGGTCCTCGCCGTCGGCGAGGCGCCGAGCGCTGACGAGGAGTGGCGCCGCATCACCGCGACGGGCACGTACGCGACGGAGGACACCGTCATCGTCCGGTACCGCACCCGTGACGGCGCCGCGGGCGTCAACGTGGTGGTCCCCCTCGAGCTACCGAGTGGCGCGAGCCTGCTCGTCGACCGCGGCTGGTACGCCACGAGCAACCGCGGCGCGTCGTCGGTGGACGTGCCTGCGCCTCCGTCCGGTGAGGTGACGGTCGAGGCCTGGGTGCGGAGGGACGGGACCGGGGCGGCGACCGAGGTCAGCGACCAGTCCACCCGCGCCATCAACAGCGAGAACATCGGGCCCGCCCTCGACCGGGAGGTGCTCGGCGGCTTCGTCGAGCTCGTCGCCGAGGACCCGGCGCCGGCCCAGGCGCTCACCCCGGGCGACCTGCCCGAGCTCGACGACGGACCGCACTTCTTCTACGGACTGCAGTGGTGGTTCTTCGGCCTGCTGGCCCTCTTCGGCTTCGGCTACCTCATGTACGACGAGTCCCGCGGGGGTCGGGGCGTCAGGCGTCCCCGCGCACGTCGGGAGGCGCCCATCCCGTACCACCAGAGGCCGACGGACCCCACCAGCTCCGACTCCCCCTCCCCCGACTCCCACTCCGCCGACTGAGCGGGACGCCTCAGGGGACGGGCGTCATCCCGCCGTCCACCGGCACCATCGCCCCGTTGACGAACGAGGCGGCCGGGGAGACCAGGAAGGCAGCGACGCGTCCGAACTCCTCCGGCTCGCCGTACCTGCCCAGCGGGATCAGGGCCTCGTGCCGGGCACGCGCGGCCTCCGCGTCCCCGCTGGCGGCATCGAGCTCGGCCACACGCTCGGTGGCCACACGACCGGGCAGCAACCCGTTGACCCGTACGCCCCGCGGGCCGTACTCGCGGGCGAGGTCCTTGGCCACCATCGCGAGGCCCGGACGCAGGCCGTTGGAGACACTGAGACCGTCGAGCGGGACCCGCACGCTCGTCGAGAGCACGGTGAGCAGCGCTCCCCCGTCGTCCACCTGTGACCCCAGGTCGCGCAGCAGACGCACGCCTCCGAGGAAGACACTCTCGAACCCGCTGCGCCACTGCTCGTCGCTGATCGCCGACGCGCGTCCCGCGGGCGGGCCGCCGACACTGATCACGGCGCCGTCAAGACGCCCGAAGGCGTCGCGCGCGGCAGCGACGAGGCGTGAGGGCGTCTCCGGGTCCGCGTTGTCGGCGACGACGGTGGCGACCGAGCCAGGGTGCCGGGCGGCCAGCTCCTCGAGTGAGCCGTGCTGGCGTCCACTCACCACCACGCTCGCGCCCTCGGCGACGAGCACCTCGACGGTGGCCCGGCCGAGTCCCCGGCTGCCGCCGGTCACGACGTAGGTTCGTCCAGCAAGTCCCAAGTCCATGACCCCAAC
>NZ_JBJEHY010000041.1:0-3813 GCF_051876515.1 Nocardioides sp.
CCGGTCTCGGCCTTCTTGACGTCGTAGTCGGCGGCCTGGATCAGCTTGAGGAGGATGTTCTCGACGTCCTCGCCGACGTAACCGGCCTCGGTCAGCGCCGTGGCGTCCGCGATCGCGAAGGGGACGTTGAGCATCCGGGCCAGCGTCTGGGCCAGGTACGTCTTGCCGCAGCCGGTGGGCCCGATGACGAGGATGTTGGACTTGGCGACCTCGACGGCGTCGTCCTTGTGCTTGCCGTTGGCCGGCTGGAGGCCCGCCTGGACGCGCTTGTAGTGGTTGTACACCGCGACGGCGAGGGACTTCTTGGCCTGCTCCTGGCCGATGACGTACGAGTTGAGGAACTCGAAGATCTCGCGCGGCTTGGGGAGCTCCTCGAGGTTGACCTCGGTGCCCTCGGCCAGCTCCTCCTCGATGATCTCGTTGCACAGCTCGATGCACTCGTCACAGATGTAGACGTTGGGGCCGGCGATGAGCTTCTTGACCTGCTTCTGGCTCTTTCCGCAGAAATTGCACTTGAGCAGGTCCCCACCGTCACCGATACGTGCCACGAGATCTGTCCTCCGCCTCTGCCGGACTGTCCGGCTGTTCAAACCATCTGACGGTACCCCGGCCCGGCCCGACTCGCGGGCCGGACACGAGGTACCGCGTCAAACTGTCCAGTTGGCCGGTGCGCTCAGGCGAGCGCCGGTGCCGCCTTGCGGGACTCGATCACGTTGTCGATCAGGCCGTACTCGACGGCCTGCGCTGCGGTGAGGATCTTGTCGCGCTCGATGTCGCGGCTGACCGTGTCCATGTCCTTGCCGGTGGCCTCGGAGATCATCCGCTCGAGCAGCTCGCGCATGCGCAGGATCTCGTTGGCCTGGATCTCGATGTCCGAGGTCTGGCCGAAGGTGCCCTCGGTGTAGGGCTGGTGGATCAGGATCCGGCTGTTGGGCAGCGCGAGGCGCTTGCCCGCGGCACCCGCACCCAGCAGGATCGCGGCCGCGGAGGCGGCCTGCCCGACGCAGACGGTCTGCACGTCGGGCTTGATGAAGTTCATCGTGTCGTAGATCGCCGTCAGCGCGGTGAATGAGCCACCGGGACTGTTGATGTAGATCTGGATGTCCTGGTCGGGGTTCATCGACTCCAGGCACATCAGCTGGGCGATCACCGCGTTGGCGACGTCGTCGCTGATCGGGGTGCCGAGGTAGATGATGCGGTCCTCGAAGAGCTTGGCGTACGGGTCGATGCGGCGGAAGCCGTACGAGGTGCGCTCTTCCCACTGCGGGATGTAGTAGTTCACGGCCTCAGCCCTTCTGGTTGCGGGCCGGGCGGCCCTCGTCGGCGGCCTCGCGGGCGCTGGTGATCACCTTGTCGACCAGGCCGTACTCGAGGGCCTGCTGGGCGGTGAACCAGCGGTCACGGTCGGCGTCGGCGATGACCTGCTCGACGGGCTGGCCAGTGTGCTCGGAGATCAGGTCGAGCAGCACCTTCTTGATGTGCAGGGACTGCTGCGCCTGGATCTTGATGTCGGAGGCGGAGCCACCCATGCCCGAGGAGGGCTGGTGCATCATGATCCGCGCGTGCGGGAGGGCGTACCGCTTGCCCTTCGTGCCGGCGCAGAGCAGGAACTGACCCATCGACGCGGCCAGGCCCATGCCCACGGTCGCGACGTCGTTGGGGATGTAGTTCATGGTGTCGTAGATCGCCATGCCGGCGTCCACGGAGCCACCGGGGCTGTTGATGTGCAGGAAGATGTCGGCCTCAGGGTCCTCGGCGGACAGCAGCAGCAGCTGGGCGCAGATCGCGTTCGCGTTCTGGTCGCGCACCTCGGAGCCCAGGAACACGATGCGCTCCCGGAGCAGCCGCTGGTAGATGTGGTCGTCGAGCCCGTACATGCCCCCGCCGCCGTTCATCTGGGGCGAGAGTGCTGCGCTGGAGTTCTGGTTCACAACGGCGACAGTAGCCCGAGGAACCGACAGTTCCACGCGATCGGGCCCCCTGTTCGCCCACAGCGCACAGCATCGCCGTCCCGGAGGGTCCGGGGATGCACGAAGCCGCCCGAGCCAGGCTCGGGCGGCTTCGTCAGGTGCGGTGGAGCTCAGGCCTCGTCGGTCTCCTCGACGTCGGCCTCGCCCTCGGCGGCGGGCTCACCGATGGTGCCGTCGGGCAGCAGGTTCTTCAGCTCGACCACGTTGCCGGAGGCGTCCTTGACGGTCGCGGCCTCGACGATGGTCGCCAGCGCCTTGCCGCGCAGGATCTCCTGGACCATCTCGGGGATGTGGTTGTGCTCGAACATGTGGTTCGCGAACTCCTGCGGGTCCTGGCCGGACTGCTGGGCGCGGCGGACCAGGTGCTGGGAGAGCTCGGCCTGGTCGATGCCGAACTCCTCCTTCTTGGCGACCTTGTCGAGCACGAACTGGGCGGCGACGGCGTCACGCACGCGGCGCTCGAGGTCGGCCTCGAACTCCTCCTGCGTCTGGCCCTCGTCCTCGAGGTACTTGTCCATGGTGATGCCCGCGTACATCAGCTGCTCCTCGATGTTCTGGCGGCGGGCGTTGAGCTCGTCGGTCACGATCGACTCGGGCAGCGGGATCTCGAGCTTCTCGAGCAGGACCTCGAGCACGGCGTCGCGGGCGGCGGCGGCCTGCTCGAGGCGCTTGCCACGCACCAGGCGCTCACGCACGTCGGCGGTCAGCTCGTCGACGGTGTCGAACTCGGAGGCCAGCATCGCGAACTCGTCGTCGAGCTCGGGCAGCTGCTGCTCCTGGACGGCGGAGACCGTCACGGTGACCTGCACGGGCTGGCCGACGAGGTCGCCGCCGACGAGCTCGGAGTCGAACGTCTTGGCGTCCTCGGCCTTCATGCCGACCAGGGCCTCGTCGAGACCGTCGATCATGCCGCCGCGGCCGACCTTGTAGGACATGCCGGTCACCTCGCCACCCTCGACGGTCTCGCCGTCCTGGGCAGCCACGAGGTCGATGGTGACGAAGTCGCCGTCGGCGGCCTCGCGCTCGACGGGAACCAGGGTGCCGAAGCGCTCACGCAGAGCCTCGACCTGCTCGGTGACGTCCTCGTCGGTGACCTCGAGGTCCTCGACGGAGGCCTCGAGGCCCTCGTAGTCGGGGAGCTCGAAGTCCGGCTTGACGTCAACCTCGGCGGTGAACTCGAGGAGCTCGTTGTCCTCGAGCTTGGTGACCTCGATCTCGGGCTGCGCGAGCGGCTCGAGATCGTTGTCCTGCAGCGCCTGCATGTACTTGGCGGGCAGCACGTCGTTGATCGCCTCGTCGAGGACCGGTCCGCGACCGACCTGACGGTCGATGACGGCGGCGGGGACCTTGCCGCGGCGGAAGCCGGGGACGTTGATCTGCTGCGCGATCTTCTTGTAGGCCGCGTCGAGGCTCGGCTTGAGCTCCTCGAAGGGCACCTCGACGGTCAGCTTGACCCGGGTCGGGTTCAAGGTCTCGACGGCGCTCTTCACAGGTTGTCTCCTATCGGTACTGATGCATGTCGTGGCCCACGGGTGCGGTGCCGGATCGGGCCACGAGAGTCGGGGGCTCGATCGTGGCCCGCGCGTGCATGAGCCCGGCAGTAGGGCCACGGGTCAGCGTACTGCCCCGGGTCACGGCGCTGAAATCGCCCTCGTACGGACCGGGACGCGATGAGGAACTGGTCGGGGCGACAGGACTCGAACCTGCGGTCTCCTGCTCCCAAAGCAGGCGCGCTAGCCACTACGCTACGCCCCGCCAAGGCGGGTCTGGCCCCGGAACGGACCGGCGCGAGGCAGCCTTGGAGCGGATGACGGGAATCGAACCCGCGTAATCAGTTTGGAAG
>NZ_JBJEHY010000042.1:0-3788 GCF_051876515.1 Nocardioides sp.
AATACGACGGAGACGCCGCGGGTGCTGGCGTCCAGCAGGTTGCGGCACCAGCGGTTGTCGCTGGTGGTGTAGGTGGTGCGCTTGGGCGCGAAGTTGGACACGATGATCTCCTTCTGTTCGGGGTGTCCTGGTGGATTCCGGGAGTCGTGGCCTCGCGCCTACGCACTGTCCGGGGGAGAGCTGTCAGGTGGTCGGAACCCGCACGCCGGTGCCCCGCTGCATGTCGGCGAGGATCCCGGCGACCTGCTCCTTGCGGCTCGCGGGGGCACTGGCACCGCCGATGCCGGGCGGGGCGTAGCGCACGTCGCTCTTGGCGAGGTGGGGCTTGTCGGCGAGCAGCTTGTCGATCGCCTTGGCGACCTTGTCGGCGTCGGCCGAACCGTTCTCGTCGAGCACGGTGGTCAGGTCGACCTGCAGGGCGTCCGTGGCGTCGTGCAGCCGAGGCTTGGCGGCGGCGAGGACGACGTCGCGGACCTTGGCGGCGGCGGCCTCGGCGTCGCGCTTGTCCTCGCGCTCCTGGAACGGCTTGATCGCGGCCTCCACGGCCTGCTTCACGATCTCGGCCACGTCGGGCTGGTCGCCCGCGGGCTTGGTCGGCGCCGCGGGGGCCGCGGGAGCGGCCGGCTTCGGGGGCGTCGGACGTGCCCGCGCGGCGTCGCGCTCGCGCTCGGCCTTCACGCGGGCCTCCCGCTCGCGGGTGATCGCCTTCTTGCCGGGGTCGCCCAGGGCCTCCCACTCCTCCGCGGAGACGCCCTCGGGGCGCTCGACTGGCACGACGGTGTCGTCACCGCCGAGGATCGGGAAGATGGGACGGCCGTCCTTGCGGAAGCCGAGCGGAACGATCAGTGCGCCGGTGAGCGGGTGGCGCTGGGACGGGTTGAGCAGGCGGGACATCGCGTCTCCTTGGATGTGTGCTGCAGAGGGGATGACCGCGACGGCTTGTCGCGGTACAGTCGTGAGTGAGTAGGGCTAGCCCCCGCCCGCCCTGAAATAACGGGACCTTTGAACGGGCGGGCAATGCGGCCCTACTCGTCATTTCGCAGGCGGATCTCCGTGAGCGCGCGGCCGTTCTCCGACAGCACCCACAGGCGCTCGATGCGACTCTCGGGGTTGCGGAGGTTGTACTTCTCCAGCTGCCACCGCAGGGTGTCTGTCAGCGAGACTTCCTCGAGGTCGAGGATGAAGTTCCGCTTGGGCGGAACATCTGAACGGATCGCGTGAGCGATCGTGCGGTAGCGCGGCTTGTTGGTCTTGAGCTCAACCTCGATTCCGAAGTCGTTCCAGACGAAGTCGTTGGTCTTGCCGCGCCGAGGGTTCGCAGGGAGCCAGTCGAGGGAGTGGCCGCGCTCGATCATCCGCTCAACGAAGCGGACCTCTTGTGGCTCTCGGATGAGGTCTGCGCCGACGAAGGCGCCGCCTTCCAGGGCGCTGGCGCGTCGCTGCCAGTAGGCGCGGCTGGCGTCCTTGTCCCTATTGTCCGGCGGCAGCCCGAAGCCGCGGTTGGGGTCCGGCAAGTCGCTCTCGCTGGCGGTGCGCTCGGGCGCCCGCGCGTCGCCCTTGATGTACCCGTAGACCCCGAGCAGCCGTCGCGCCTCGTTGCGGTCGCCGTCGTACTCGCGGTCGACGATGTCGTAGATGGTTTCGGGGCGCAGGCGGATGGGGCGGCTGGGGTTGGCCTTGCGCCAGGCGGAGCGCTTCGTGGTGCCGTAGCGAGTGGCCTTGAGCCGGCGTCCGAACATGTCCGCGGTGAACATGCCGGAGTTGGCGTTGATGACCTCGACGATGTCGGCGCCGTCGTCGATCGCTGCGTACTCAGCCGCGGTCAGGTCTCGGATCTGCCCGGCCTCGAAGAGTTCCATCGGGTCGGCGATGAAGCCGTCGGCCTCGAACTCACGCTGCTGGGCCACCGGGACGTGGATGCAGTCGCAGGTCGGCGGGTGCCGGGAGAAGCCGCTGTTCCACCGGTAGACCCTCCCGGCCAGCACGACGCACCGCTTGCACGAGGGCGGGACGAGCATCCGCACGTAGCCGCCCCAGTGCTCGTCCACCGTGATCGCTGCACCCGCCGCCGAGCGGGCCGCGTCCTTGATCTCGCCCTCGACGACCCGGGCGACGTTGGCCAGGAACGGCGAGGCGTCGTCCCACCAGGGCGCCGGAATGGCCTCGGCCGGCGCGGGAACGTACCGGTCGATCGTGGCAATGAGCGGCTCGGAGATGGCGTAGCCGAGCGAGGTGACGCCAGCGAACGCCCGGGGGTCGATGGTCGAGGTGGACGTCGCTGACCATCCGAGTAGCGCTTCGATGGCTCGGGTGGCGGCGGCGAGCTGGTAGGCGGCGAACGTCTGCAGGACCTGTGCCCACGGGAGCCCCTGGGCGATCATGCCCGCTACGGCCACTGAGCCGGCGGCGGCCATGGCGGCCTGCTGGGAGTGCTCGCTACGCGCTTGCTGCTGCGTTGGAGTCGGCACTCGGGACGGCCTTCAGTGCGGCGCGCGTGGACGCGTCGAGGAGGGTGAACGGGTCAGCCGACTCTGCGGCGGCTCGCCCCTCTTCGACCGCGCGCTGGATCACCTCGGGGTCCCAGTCCAGGACCTGCTCGGCGACGGCCGCGATGCCCATGCCGCCGGACACGAGCTTGGTGACCTGGTCGACCTGCTGGGACTCGATGCGGGTCTCGGGGTCCACCCACCGAGGGGCGACGCGGCCCTTCGTGCTGGGGGACTCGATGTCGAGGATGAAGCGCCCGAGGCGTCGGTAGGAGGTGTTGAGCGAGCCCATGCGGCCCATGCCGTTGACGCGGCGCACCATCGGTGCCTCGTCGGTCTTGAGGAGCTCGGCCGACATGTGCGACTTGAGGTCAAGGGAGAAGTACGCCGAGGGGAGCTTGGTCTGACGGCGCAGGACCGCGGCCGCGTGGTCGGCCCAGGTCACGAACGAGGCCAGGCCGGCGGGCTCCAGCTGCCCAAACTTGGCGTCCTTGCTGGAGTTCGCCCAGAAGTGGTCGGCGCGGGGCTTGAAGCCGATCATCGGCTTGCCGTCGGGGCCCATGAGCGGGAGCTCAGGGTTCCTGGGGTCGCGCGGGATGTCGAGTCCGGTGGCGTACCGGATGGGCACGGCGCCGAAGTGGCCGGCGAACACGAGCAGGCCCTCGATCAGGTCGATGACGTCGATGCTCGTGGTGATCCGGTCGATCTCCGAGGTCGGCTCCTTGAGCAGCCGGGCCCGCGGGGCGAGCTCGACGACCTGGACGTAGTTCACGCCCGTGGGCTTGGGGTCGCCGTCCGGAACCCAGCGCGAGTGCTCGCTCGAACCTTCGGGGTCAGGGACGGAGGTCTCGCCCCAGCGCAGCGGGTGGTCCCAGCCGGGCAGGCGGAGCAGCGCCACCTTGTTGCCGGTCCACTCATCGGTCCAGATCTTCATGTAGGCGTCGACGTCGTAGGGCGGCGCCTGAGTGCGGTGCACCGCCGCCTGCGTGGCCGACTCGATGCCGACCACGGCCCGGTCTCCGTCACGCTCGCGCGCGACAGAGGCGAAGGAGCGGGCGGCGATGAGGGCCTCGCGGTTGGCCTCCTGGTGCATCACGTCAAGGTCGCTGGCCTCCCACGCTGCCTGGAGTACCTTGGTGGCATCGGCATCGTCGACCACGTCGATCCCGCCGAGCAGGAGCCGTTCGGTGAGGGCGTCCACGACCACCGCGGCAGTGCCGGTCTTGGGGACGTCGAGGGTCGAGTGGAGCACACTGGACACGGTCTCGATGTGGCGGCCGTCCGCCGAGGCGATGACGAGCC
>NZ_JBJEHY010000043.1:0-16787 GCF_051876515.1 Nocardioides sp.
GAACGCGGGCATCCCGGCGCGCAGGCGCTCACGCAGCGGCTCGAGCAGCTCGAAGATGCCGGCCAGCTTGGCCATCGTCGTCGACTCACCGCCCGGCAGGACGAGGCCGTCGACGGCCGCCAGCTCGGAGGGGCGACGCACGGCGACGGGGTCGGCGCCGACGGACGCGAGGGCGGCGAGGTGTTCACGGACGTCGCCCTGCAGGGCGAGCACTCCGACGCGTGGTGACGGCACGGCGTGATCGTACGGCTGGGGACCGCGCCGCCCGGGCGCCGGTCCGTCCCCGTGGCCGCACGGTGGCAGCGACGGCCACTGAACGGCGTGTCCGGCGTCACCCGTTCGTCCGGACGAAAGTGGGAAGAGAAGTCAATTGTTGACGGTTGAAGAATTCCGTCGGGCCGCACGGCCTCGTTCTCGCAAGCAACCCCACAGGAGTCACCCGTGACCACCAAGATCGGCTACATCGTCGGTTCCGTCTCGTCCACCTCGATCAACCGCGCCGCCTTCGAGGCCGTGAAGAAGAACGCTCCCGAGGGCGTCGAGATCACCGAGATCACCATCGCGGACCTCCCGATGTACTCCCCCGACCACGACGCCGCGTACCCGCAGTCGGCCGTCGACTTCAAGGCCGCCATCGAGGCCGCCGACGCCGTCATCGTGGCCACCCCGACCTACAACAACACCCTGTCCGGCGTCGTCAAGAACGCCGTCGACTGGGCCTCGCGCCCCTGGGGCCAGCACTCCTTCAACTCCAAGGTGACCGCTGTCGCCGGCGCTTCCATCTCGCCCCACGGTGGCAAGCCGGGCACCGACGCGCTCGTCGCCACCCTCGCGTTCGGTGAGGCCAAGGTCCTCGAGACCGTCTTCAACCTGACCGTCGGCGCCGACACGTTCGACGCCGAGGGCAACTTCGCCGACGAGGCCGTGCGCGCCGAGGCCCGCGACTTCGTCGCCGCCGTGGCCGGCAACGCCGCCAACTGACGCAGCAGCACGTGACAAGGGGGCCCCTCGGGGCCCCCTTCGTCGTTCCCGGGGACGGTCAGGGGCGCCGCTGCCAGCGCACGGCGACCTCGATCCGACCGGCGTGCACCCGGGCCCGCACGTCGTGGCGGGCCAGGCACCCCAGCACGGCGGGACCCAGCCCGTCCTCGCCGGTGATCCGCGTCCCGTCCGGGCGCCGGACCTCGAGGGCCAGCACACCGTCGTCAACGGAGCGCCACGCGGCCGGCTCGGTGAACCAGAGCACTCCCCGCTGCGGCGGCGAGTCGGCCAGGCGCGCGCGCACCGCCTCCTCCTCGACGCCGCTGAGCACCAGGACACCGTGCTGCTCGCACTCGGCCAGCGCTCGCTCGAGGCGCTCCCGGTCGGTGACCTCGGGCCAGGTCGACGCCTCGGCCACCAGGTCCTTGCGGGCCGCGGCGAGCCACGCCCGGGCCATGATCGTGGGATCGGTCTGCGGCATCCGCTCGGCCACCGCCGAGGTCAGCGCCTCGAGCTGGCCAGCAGGGTCGAGCAGAGCCGTACGCACCTGCAGGCGCGCGACGTCACGCAGCTCGTCCTCGATGGTGTCCGCGGACATCGGGTCTCCTTGTCGCCGGGTGGAACCCGACGATCCTAGGCCGAGTCCTCCGACGTCCGGGTGGCTCCTCCACAGCCACCCGGGACGCCCGAGGTCGTCACCAGCCGCGCTCGGCCAGACGGTGCGGCTGAGGGATCTCGTCGACGTTGATGCCGACCATGGCCTCACCCAGGCCCCGGCTGACCTTGGCCACCACGTCGGGGTCGTCGAAGAACGTGGTCGCCTTCACGATCGCCTCGGCACGCTGGGCGGGGTTGCCGGACTTGAAGATGCCGGACCCGACGAAGACACCCTCGGCGCCGAGCTGCATCATCATCGCCGCGTCGGCGGGGGTCGCGATGCCGCCGGCCGTGAACAGCACCACGGGGAGCTTGCCGCTCCCGGCCACCTCGCGCACCAGCTCGTACGGGGCCTGGAGCTCCTTGGCCGCGACGTACAGCTCGTCGACGGAGAGGCCCTGCAGGCGACGCAGCTCGGCGCGGATCGTGCGCATGTGGGTGACGGCGTTGGAGACGTCGCCGGTGCCGGCCTCCCCCTTGGAGCGGATCATGGCCGCGCCCTCGGTGATCCGGCGCAGCGCCTCTCCGAGGTTGGTCGCGCCGCACACGAAGGGGACGGTGAACTCCCACTTGTCGATGTGGTTGGCGTAGTCGGCCGGGGTCAGCACCTCGGACTCGTCGATGTAGTCGACACCCAGGCTCTGCAGGACCTGCGCCTCGGCGAAGTGACCGATGCGGGCCTTGGCCATGACCGGGATCGAGACGGCCTCGATGATGCCGTCGATCATGTCCGGGTCGCTCATGCGGCTCACGCCACCCTGCGCGCGGATGTCGGCCGGCACCCGCTCGAGGGCCATCACGGCGACGGCGCCGGCGTCCTCGGCGATCTTGGCCTGCTCGGCGTTGACGACGTCCATGATGACGCCGCCCTTGAGCATCTCGGCCATACCTCGCTTGACGCGGGCCGTGCCGACCGAGGTGGCCTGCGGGGTGGTGGTCATGCGGTACCTCCAGCGTTGTCCCACTCAGGGGAAGTATTGTCCTAGGTCAAACGCTAACACGCTCCGGGCCAAGCGGTTCCGCATAGGATCTGGCGCGGAGGTGGCATGCAGACAGCAATCACGGGGTCCACGGCGGCCGAGCTCGCCGAGAGCGTCCGCGACCTGCTCGACCGCGGCGAGCTGACCGCGGGCGAGACGCTCCCACCGGTGCGTGCGCTCGCCGACCACCTCGGCGTCAACCGCAACACCGTCGTCGCCGGCTACCGCCAGCTCGCGCAGGCGGGACTGGTGGTCACGCTCGGGCGGGCCGGCACCCGCGTCGCCGACCTGCGCTCCGCCCCCGAGGAGGGCTTTGCCACCGACAGCGCCCTGCGCGACGTCGCCAGCAACAACCCCGACCCCGACCGCTTCCCCGACCCCTCCCCCGTCCTCGCGACGCTGCCGCGGCGTCCGGTCCTGTACGGCGAACCCGTCGTCGACCCCGGCCTCGGCGCCTGGGCGACCGCGTGGTTCGCCGAGGACCTGACCTCGGCCGGCCGCCCCACCGAGTTCCGGCTGTCCGTCACCTCCGGGGCGGTCGACGCGATCG
The DNA here is from genome assembly GCF_051876515.1 of Nocardioides sp. Classification (GTDB taxonomy): domain Bacteria; phylum Actinomycetota; class Actinomycetes; order Propionibacteriales; family Nocardioidaceae; genus Nocardioides. The sequence goes on from NZ_JBJEHY010000043.1 coordinate 3,169, forward strand.
AGCGCCTGCTGTCGCAGTCCTTGACCCGCGACGACGCGGTCGCGCTCGAGGTCCCCTGCTTCCTGGCCAGCATCCAGACCGTGCGACTGGGCGGGTACCGGGCCGTCGGTGTGCCGGTCGACTCCGAGGGCATGACCCCCGACGGGCTCCGCGCGGCGCTCGAGCAGGGCGTACGCGCCGTCGTGACCACGCCGCGGGCCCAGAACCCGACCGGGGTCGGGCTCAGCGAACGACGCGCGGCCGAGCTGCGCGAGGTCCTCGCCGACCACCCGTACGTGCTGGTGGTCGAGGACGACCACTTCTCCCTGCTCTCCCAGCAGCCGTACCGCAGCCTGGTCGGCCCGGGACACCGTCGCTGGGCGCTGGTCCGGTCGGTGTCGAAGTTCCTGGGGCCCGACTCGTGCGTCGCCCTGGTCGCCTCCGACCGGCACACCGCGGACCGGCTGGCGCTGCGGCTGCGCCCGGGCACGACCTGGGTCAGCCACCTGCTGCAGCGGCTCGCGCACGCCCAGCTCGCCGACACCGAGGTGCTGGCCGGGATCCGCGGCACCGGCCGCCACTACGCCGAGCGCAACGCCGCCTTCGCCGCCCTGCTGAGTGCGGCCGGGCTGGAGACGCGGGCCGGCGAGGGCCTGAGCCTGTGGGTGGACTGCCGCGCTCCCGCCGGGGCGACCGTGGCACGCCTGATGCGCCGCGGCTGGCTGGCCCGCGCGGGCGACGAGTTCGCGCTGACCGCGACGCCGGAGGACGCCTCACGGCACGTACGGCTCACCGTGCACCACCTCGACGACACCGACCAGGCGGCGCTGGCGTGTGACGTGGCCACGGCCGCGGCGGAGGCCCGGACCGCTCCCTGAGGCTTGGCGTCCGTCAGACGGTGTCGAGGGCCTTGGCCTGGCGGTAGACCTTCAGCACCCGGAAGCCGACCGTGTACGTGCTGGCGAACGCCAGTGCCCACAGGGCGACGTGCATGAGGACGGGCAGGTCGAAGATCGCACCGAGGCCCGTCATCACCAGGATCGCGACCAACCGGTCGGCCCGCTCGGCGATGCCGCCCTTCGCGTCGAGGCCCAGCGACTCGGCCTTGGCCCGGGCGTACGAGGTGACCGAGCCGGTCACCAGACAGTACAGGGACAAGTAGAGGTAGAGGTCGCTGTCACCGGGGCCGGCGAAGTAGAGGACCAGACCGCCGAAGATGGCCGCGTCACCGAACCGGTCGAGCGTGGAGTCCCAGAAGTTGCCGAAGACAGAGACCCGGCCCGAGGCGCGCGCCATGGCGCCATCGAGCAGGTCGGAGAAGACGAAGGCGGTGATGAACAGGACCCCGGTCAGCAGCATCCCCTGGGGGAAGAAGACGAGCGCACCCGTCACCACACCGAGGGTCCCCACGAGAGTCACCAGGTCGGGGCTGATCCCCAGACGCAGGAACAGGGAGACGATCGGCGCCAGCACGACGCCCTGCCAGAAGTTCTTGAACCGGTCGAGCACTCCCGCAGGCTACCCGTCCAGCAGCCGGGCGCACGCCTCGGCCACTGCCGTGGGGACACCCGCGACGTACCAGTCGACTCCCCCGGCACGCACCGTCCGGGCCTCGCCGCCCACCGCGCGGATGATCGCCTCGCCCGGGAGCCGGTCCCAGTCAGGGACGGAGTGCTGGAAGACCAGGTCGATCCGGCCGCGCGCCAGCGCCATCGCGTCCAGGGTGCCCGAGCCGAGCACCCGGTGCGAGCCCAGCCCGGCGTAGACGCGGGCCCAGGCCTGCCCCACCTCCCCGGACAGGTAGGGCGGGTGCAGGTAGGTCGCCGCGCAGGTCAGGGACAGCGGCCGGTCCTCCAGGGCGGGCAAGGCGCTGCCGCTGACGTGGGCCCCGAGGCCGGGCCCGCCGACGAACGTCTCACCGCGCGACGGGTCGTGGACGGCCCCCAGGACGAGTTCGTCCCCGTCGACGAGTGCGACGGCCGAGCACCACCAGTCGATGCCGCGGACGAAGTTGTAGGTGCCGTCGACCGGGTCGATGACCCAGCGGCGCCCCGAGGTCCCGGGCGTGAAGGCGCCCTCCTCGCCGAGGACCCCGTCGTCCGGGCGCTCGGCCGCGAGGCGGGCCACGACGTACGCCTCGGCCTCCCGGTCGGCCTCGGTGACGAGGTCCGTCGGGTTGGTCTTCGTACGGGTCTCGACGGGTCGTCTGAACCACGCCCCGGCGACGTGGGCCGCGCGGGTGACGAGCTCGGCGGCGAGCTCGGCGTCGCTGCGTGCGCTGGTCGTACCGGTGGCCCGGGCCATCAGACCTCCTCCGTCAGGCGGGCGACGTCGGGGTGCGCGGCGACGGCGTTGACGACGACGGAGAAGACCAGCAGCGCCACGGCAGCCGTGGTGTGGCCAGCCAGCCACAGGCCGGCGCACGCGGCGCCGAAGACCACGACCTTGACCAGCGGACGCACGAGCGGGGTCCCGTACGGCGCCTTGGGTGAGGCGAACGCCCACCACAGCAGCACCCCTACGAGGACGGCCCCGGTGGCCAGGGGCCACCCGCCCAGCGCGGCACCGGCCACGCCGAGCGCGACCAGGGCCAGCACCTCGTCGAGGAAGACGAGGGCCAGCACACCCCAGCCGAGTGCGGGCGGCACGCTCAGTCCCAGGCCTCGGCGAGCAGGTCGCGGGTCTCGGCCAGCAGCTGCGGGATGACCTTGGTGTTGCCGGTGACGGTGATGAAGTTGGCGTCACCGACCCAGCGCGGCACGACGTGCTGGTGCAGGTGCGCGGCCAGCGAACCGCCGGCCGCCGAGCCCAGGTTGAGGCCCACGTTGAGGGCGCGGGGGTTGCTGATGGTCTTGACGGCGCGGATCGCGGTCTGCGTCATCGACATCAGTTCACGCGACTCCTCGTCGGTGAGGTCCTCCAGCTCGGAGACGTGGCGGTACGGGATGACCATCAGGTGGCCGGGGTTGTACGGGTGCAGGTTGAGCACCGCGTAGCAGTGCTCACCCCGCCGCACCACGAGCGCCTCGCGGTCGTCCATGGTCGGGATCCGGCAGAAGGGGCAACCGGGCTCCTCCTGCTGCTTGGCCAGCTCCTCGCCCCGGATGTAGGCCATCCGGTAGGGCGTCCACAGACGCTCGAGGCCGTCGGGGTGCGGCGTGCTGTCGTCCACGTCCGGCTCAGACCTGCTCGCGGCTCTCGACCGCGGAGCGGATCCGTTCGATGGCCTCCGCCACCGGCACCCCGTTGTCCTGACGGCCGTCGCGGTAGCGGAACGACACCGCACCCGCCTCCACGTCGGCGTCGCCCGCGATGAGCATGAACGGCACCTTCTGGATCTGGGCGTTGCGGATCTTCTTCTGCATGCGGTCGTCCGACAGGTCCACCTCGGCGCGCAGGCCGGCCGCCTTGAGCTGGCCCACGACCTCCTTGAGGTAGTCGTCGTGACGCTCGGCGATCGGGATGCCGACGGCCTGGACGGGAGCCAGCCAGGGCGGGAAGGCGCCCGCGTAGTGCTCGACGAGGACGCCGATGAACCGCTCGATCGACCCGAACTTGGCCGAGTGGATCATCACCGGCTCCTGCCGGGTGCCGTCGGAGGCCTGGTACGCCAGCTCGAAGCGGTGCGGCTGGTTGAAGTCGTACTGCACGGTGCCCATCTGCCAGGTGCGGCCGATGGCGTCCTTGGCCTGGACCGAGATCTTGGGGCCGTAGAAGGCGGCGCCGCCCGGGTCGGGGACCAGGTCGAGACCGGACTCGGTGGCCACGTCCTCGAGGACCTGGGTCGCCACGGCCCACTGCTCGTCGGTGCCGATGAACTTGTCGCTCTCGGGGTCGCGGGTCGACAGCTCGAGGTAGAAGTCGTCGAGGCCGAAGTCGCGCAGCACGCTCAGCATGAAGTCGAGCAGGTGCTTGACCTCGTCCGGCGCCTGCTCCGGGGTGCAGTACGAGTGCGAGTCGTCCTGGGCGAAGCCGCGCACGCGGGTCAGGCCGTGGATCACGCCGGACTTCTCGTAGCGGTACACCGAGCCGAACTCGAACAGGCGCAGCGGGAGCTCACGGTACGAGCGACCGCGGCTGCGGTAGATCAGGTTGTGCATCGGGCAGTTCATCGCCTTGAGCTGGTAGTTCGCCCCCTCGAACTCCATCGGCGGGAACATGGTCTCGGCGTAGTGCGGCAGGTGGCCCGAGGTGTGGAACAGGCCGTCCTTGGAGATGTGCGGGGTGCCGACGTACTCGAACCCCTCCTCGATGTGGCGGGCCCGGACGTAGTCCTCCATGACCCGCTTGAGGACGCCGCCCTTGGGGTGGAAGACGGGCAGGCCGGAGCCCAGCTCGTCGGGGAAGGAGAACAGGTCGAGCTCGCGGCCCAGCTTGCGGTGGTCGCGGCGCTCGGCCTCCTCGAGGCGGTGCAGGTGCTCCTCGAGCGCCTCCTTCGACTCCCAGGCGGTGCCGTAGATGCGCTGCAGCTGCTTGTTCTTCTCGTCGCCGCGCCAGTACGCGGCGGCCGAGCGCATGATCTTGAAGGCGGGGATCCGCTTGGTGGTGGGCAGGTGGGGACCGCGGCACAGGTCCTTCCACGCGACCTCACCCTTGCGGTTGATGTTGTCGTAGATGGTCAGCTCGCCGGCGCCGACCTCGACGCTGGCGCCCTCGGCCGCCTCGGCGCCCCCACCCTTGAGGCCGATCAGCTCGATCTTGTACGGCTCGTCGGCGAGCTCGACGAGCGCGTCGGCGTCCGTGGTGACCCGGCGCTCGAAGCGCTGGTTCTCCTTGACGATCTTGCGCATCGCCGACTCGATCTTGGTGAGGTCGTCGGGGGTGAAGGGGGTCTCGACATCGAAGTCGTAGTAGAAGCCGTCGGTGATCGGCGGTCCGATGCCGAGCTTGGCCTCGGGGTAGAGCTGCTGGACGGCCTGGGCGAGCACGTGCGCAGTGGAGTGGCGCAGGATGTCGCGACCGTCGGCCGTGGAGATCTCGACGCCCTCGACCTCGTCGCCGTCGGCGAGCGCGTACGAGAGGTCCTTGAGCTCGCCGGCCACCCGCGCCGCGATGACGTCGGCGTCGTCGGCGAACAGCTGCCAGGCCTTGGCCGGAGCCCCGTCCTCGGTCGTCAGGGTCCGTTCCTCACGCTCACCGGCGAGGATGCGGACGACCTTGATCTCGGACACGGGTACTCCCTCTGCTGCTGAATACGTCGGCGGCAGCTGCCGCCGGGTCGATGTTATCGGCCGCCCGTGCCGCGCCGCACGCCAGATGCGGCCCGGGACCGCTGGGCGGCGTGGGTGGACGGCTCAGGTCAGCGGCTTGCGGAGCACCACGAACCGCAGGTCGTCGCGGCGCGGGATCCCGAACCGCTCGTCGCCGTACGGGAAGGGCTTGGTCTCGCCCGTGCGGACGTACCCGCGTCGCTCGTAGAAGGCGATCAGCTCCTCACGCACGTCGATGACGGTCATCTCGATCGCGGCCGGTCCCCACTCGCGCGCGACGTGGGCCTCGGCGTGGCCCATCAGGCGGGAACCGAGACCGGTCCCCTGCTCGCCCGGCGCGACCGCGAACATGCCGAGGTAGCCCACGCCGTCCCGGTCCGCCACGTGCACGCAGGCGACCAGCTGGCCCTCGCGCTCGGCGACCACCACGGTGCTGCGCGGCGCCGAGAGGTCCTCGGCCACCTGCTCGGCGTCGATCCGCTCGCCGTCGAGGATGTCGGCCTCCGTGGTCCACCCGGCGCGGCTGTCGTCTCCCCGGTACGCCGAGGTCACCAGCGCGACGACGGCGGGGATGTCGGCGGGGCCGGCGGGACGGAACGCGATCTCAGGCATGGGAGGAAATGTAGGGGCCGGCACCGACAGACCGGACCACTGGTCCGCGGACCGGTTCCGCTGTCAGGTGGGCTTGTTAACGTCGAAGGTCCGCACCTTCGCTCGGAAAGGCGGAACCATGAAGCGACTGATCACCCTGGCCCTCGGCGTCCTGGTCGGACGGGCCATCTCCCGCCCGGAGGAGACCAAGGCAGCGCTCGGCAAGCTGGCCGAGCAGATCAAGGCCCGTACGGGCGGAGCCGCGGGGTCGCACGCGACGGCCCACAGCAGCCCCACGAGTGCCGCGGCCCCGCCGCCGACGCCTCCGCCCGCTCCCACCCCTCCGCCGGCCGCCGCTCCCGGGCCGGTGGCCCCCTTCGACACGGTCGACGAGTTCGCCAACGAGTCGTTCCCCGCCTCGGACCCGCCGTCGTCCTGGGCGGGCCCGGACCACCCGCGCACCTGAGCGCGACAGCCACCCACGCCCGGTTGGCGCCGCGGCGTCAGTTCTGCACGGCCGCGAACACCACGCAGGCGAGCGCCAGCGTCACGCTCAGCGCGACGGCGATGCGGATCACGTACACGTGTCGCACGGTTCCTCCTCCACTGCTCAGACCCAGTCGAATCGTTCGGTGTGGATGCGGTCACCGCGCACACCCAGCGCGACGAGGGCCTTCTCGACGGCGTCCAGCATCGGCACCGGACCGCAGGCGAAGTACTGGAAGCGCTCGTACCCCCGGGGCAGGTGGCGCTCGAAGACCTCGCGGCCCAGGTAGCCGCGCTCCCCGGTCCAGCCCTCCGGCGGGTTCTCGAGTGCCACGACGACGGCGAGGTCGAGCCGGGCGCGCAGCGCCTCGATCCGGTCCGCGAGGATCACGTTGTCGGCGTCCCGGGCGCCCACGAAGAGCAGCACCGGGCGGGCGTCGCCACGGTCCGCGAGGGTCTCGACCATGCTCATCGCCGGGGCGATCCCGACGCCGCCGGCCACGAACCCGAAGCCAGCGCCCTCGTACTGGTCGATGCTGAACACGCCGTGCGGCCCGTCCAGGTGGACCACGGTCCCGGGCGCGACGTGGGCGACGCTGCTGGTGAAGTCACCCACCGCCTTGATCGCCATCTGGACCTGGTCGTGGACCTCCGCGCTCGAGCTGAACGAGAACGGGTGCGAGGTGAGCCGGAAGGGCGAGCCGTCGATCGTGATCCAGGCGAACTGGCCGGGTTCGAAGCGCATCCCGTCGTGGCCCTGCGGACGCATCGTGAGGACGGTCGTGCTGTCCCGGTCGGCCGTCACGGACTCGACCACCCACGGGCGACGGCGCTGGCGCCACGGCCGTACCAGTCGGACCCACACCAGCAGGCCGACGAAGGAGAGCGCCATGAGGCTCCACAGCGCGCGCTTCCACGCGGTGTCGACGTAGTGGTCGACGAGGATGACGTGGACGACGGCGGCGACCACCGCGACGACCGCCAGCCCGGTGTGCAGGGCCTGCCAGACCTCGTACGAGAGTCGCAGACCGCGTCGCCACACCGACGTCGCGCCGAGCGCGAGCAGGCAGACCACCGCGACGCCGCCCACCACGACCAGCGGCGGCGTGTCGCTGGGGGTGAACGGGTTGGCCTGGCGCCAGTCGGCCGACAGCGCGACGTGCACGAGGACGAAGAGGAGTCCCGTGCCGCCGAGGTAGCGGTGGAGGTCGATGACGGCGTCGGTGCCGAACGGTTCAGCCACCCGGCGCACGCGCGCCACCAGGACGAACTCGACACCCATGAGGGCGAGCCCGACGAACCCCAGCGCGACCGAGAAGTCGGTGAGGAAGCCCTGCCCGGGCTGGGTGGCCCCGATCAGCGCGAAGACGAGGGGTGCGACGCAGACGCCGACCAGGGCGGCGATCCACACGACACCGCGTACGACGGAGGTCATCGTGGCCACCTGACCACGGGTGCCAGGGGTGCCGCTTCCGTCATGCCTGTTCCTTCCAGCTCGTCCGGCGCCAGTGTGTCAGTCGTGGGGCACCGGGGCAGGCGAACGGCCTCAGTCGAAGAGGGCCCGTACGTCGTCGGCGTCGATACCGGTGCCGACCGCGCCGTCTCCTGAGAAGACCGACGAGAAGAGGGCCGCCTTGCGCTCCTTGAGCGCCATCACCTTCTCCTCGATGGTCCCGGCGCTGACGAGGCGGTAGACCATGACGGGGCGCTGCTGCCCGATCCGGTGGGCCCGGTCGACGGCCTGGGCCTCGGCGGCGGGATTCCACCACGGGTCGAGCACGAAGACGTAGTCGGCCTCCGTGAGGGTCAGCCCGACTCCCCCGGCCTTGAGGCTGATCAGGAACGCGTCGGCGTCGCCGGACTTGAAGGCGTCGATCTCCTCGCCCCGTCGACGCGTGGAGCCGTCGAGGTACCGGCAGGTGAGCCCGGCGGCCTCGAGGCGGGTACGGGCGCGGGTGAGGAAGCTGGTGAACTGGCTGAAGACGAGCGCCCGGTGGCCCTCCGCGGCCATCTCGACGAGGTGGTCGACCAGCATGTCGAGCTTGGCCGACCCGATCCCCTCGTGCTCGGCGTCGACGAGGGCGGCGTCGAGGCTGAGCTGCCGCAGCCGGGTGAGTGCGCTGAAGATCGCGACACGGTTGCGGTCGAAGTCGTCGACGAGGCCGAGGATCGCCTGCCGCTCGCGCTGCAGCCAGGTGTCGTACAGCTGCTGGTGCGCCTCGTTGAGCTGCACCTCGAGCACCTGCTCCTGCTTGGCGGGCAGGTCGGCGGCGACGACCTCCTTGGTGCGGCGCAGCACGAACGGCCGGATCCGCGCCCGGAACCGCTCCAGGGCCGCCTGGTCGCCGGACCGCTCGACGGGCCGGACCACGTTCTCGATGAACTGGGCGGGCGCCGGGTAGAGGCCGGGCGCGACGACCGACAGCAGCGCCCACATCTCCATCAGGCGGTTCTCGAACGGCGTGCCGGTGACGGCCAGGCGGAACGGCGCCTCGAGGCGGCGTACGGCTTGGTAGGTCTTGGACTGGTGGTTCTTGATGGCCTGGGCCTCGTCGAGGACGATGCCGCCCCAGGTCCTCTCCGCGTACTCGTCGGCCTCCAGGCGCAGCAGCGTGTACGAGGTGACGACGAGGTCGGCGTCGGCGACCTCGTCGGCCAGGTGGGTGCCGCGGCGGGCGTGGGAGGCGTCGATGACGCGGATCCGCAGGTCGGGCGTGTGCCGGGCGGCCTCGCTTGCCCAGGCAGTCATGACGCTGGTGGGCGCGACGACGAGGAAGGGGGCGGCGCCGTGGGCGCGGGCGTGGGCGACCAGGGCGAGGGTCTGCAGGGTCTTGCCGAGTCCCATGTCGTCGGCGAGGATCCCGCCGAGTCCGAGGCTCCACAGGTGGACGAGCCAGCGCACGCCCTCGAGCTGGTACGGCCGCAGCGTGCTGGCCAGGCCGACGGGTTCGACCTCGGGCAGGCTCTCGTGGCCGACGAGGGCGCGCGCGGCCTGGACCCACTGGGCGGCCTGCGCGTCGACGACCCCGAGCTCGGCGAGGTCGTTCCACAGTCCCAGGTCTGCCGCTGCGACCTTCATGCCGTCGCGGGAGCCCTGCCTGATCTCGGCCGCGGCGACGACGAGCTCGGCGAGCCGTCGGAACTCCGGGCGGTCCGTGGAGACGACCAGTCCGCCGGGTCCCACGACCTGCTCCTCGCCGAGGGTGAGGGCGCTGAGCACGTCGGCCAGCGGGAGCTGGACGCCGTCGACGGTGATGACGACCGCGAGGTCGAGCCAGTCGGTGGTGCCCTCGCCGTCGTCCTCGGCGGCGACGAACTCGATGGTGGCCTCCCCCACCGCGTCGCGGTAGTCGGGCGGGGTGCCCTGCTCGACGACCTCGACCTGCTCGTGGGCGCGCAGCCGGGGCAGCTCCTCGCGGGCGAAGGTCATCGCGGCCACACCGGTCAGCGAGTGCCGGGGGCGCAGGTGGGCGAACTCGGCCAGCTGCGCGAGGAGCCGACGCTCGTGGGCGGGTCGGCGTACGGCGGGGGCCCGCTGCGGGCTGTCGAGGGGGAAGACGGCCCCGTCGGGGTAGACCCACTCCCAGGTGAGCGCGGCGTCGAGGTCGTCCCACTCGACGGTGACGCGGGCGACGGGCGGCTTCTCGGGGACGAGGTCGCGGGAGCCGTCGGTGGAGATGACCCCGAGCTGCTGGCGCAGCCGCGGGAGGTAGTCGCGCTCGAACTGGGCGCGGTCCTTCGTCGGGACCGTGACGCTGCCGCGGCGGTGCAGGTTGGCCACGTCCTCCGGTACGCGTCCGGCCAGCGGTGCGAGGAGGAGGCGGACCTTGGGGTGGGCGGCGGTGGTGTTGGCGCGTACTGGCTGGACGAGACCGACGCTGTGCGGCTGCCGCCCCAGCAGGTGCAGGTCGTCGCCGGTGAGGAGCTGGTCCCCGTCCCAGACGCCGATCCGCAGCTGGGAGCCCTCGGGGGTGTCGACGACGTCGACGACCACGTCGAGCGGGTCGTGGGAGACCTCGACGCTGGAGACCCGTTCGCCTCCGATGAGCACGATGCCGGCAGCCTGGGCCTCGGCGAGCAGGTCGGGCAGCTGGGGTCCGATGCCGGTGAGGTCGGCCATGTCGCGCTGCACGCCTTGGGGGAAGGCGCGCGCGAAGCGGGTGAGGACGGCCAGCTGGTCGGGGTCGTGGGCGTCGTCGAGGTGGGGCGCCTCGGCGGTGGCCCAGGTGATGCCGGTCTTGATCCAGTTGTCGCGGGCGCCCTGGCGTACGGGGCGGACCCACAGGTGGCTCGTGTCGCTGCCGCGCCACTGGCGGCGGGTGGGGCGGGGCAGCTCGAAGCGCAGTCCGAGCTTGCGCGGCGCGGAGGTCTGGGTCGGCTCCGACCGGCGCTCCAGCGGTTCGAGCAGCTGGTCGAGGGTGCGCTGCCACTGCGGCACCGGGGCCGTGGGCCGCAGCGAGGCGGCGGAGCGTACGACCCGGATCACCGCGACGGCGTGCTTGCAGTTGGTGCGCACGGGGCACGAGCACTGGCAGCGCAGCCGGTCGCCGAGGAGGGTCACGCTCACGTCGTACGGCTGGCGCGAGCTGCCGCGCACGCGCCCGCGCAGGACGGGGTGGCCGTCGGGGGTGCGGTCGAGACTGGTGCCGAGCACGGCACCGGACCCCGCGTACCGGGCACCGCGCGCGAGCGTGCCGACGTCGAAGGTGCGGTGCAGCATGACGTCACTGACCTCGAACCCCTGCACCGGGCAAGCCTGTCACACCGCCGGGCGTGTGTACCGCGGGTGGCCCACCGCGCCGGCGTCGGGCACGATGAGATGTCATGGAACAGCAGGCCCCCGACGGCCGGGATCAAGCCGGCCGACGGGGACCCGTCCGCTCGTGGATGGTGGCCCACCCAGAGGACGTCATCGACGTCTTCGTCTACGTCGTCGTGCTGAACCTGGCCGTCGAGTACCTGCCTCGGGTGATCAGCGAGACGTTCACGTTGTCCCTGCTGACGGCGGTCCTGCTCAAGCTGTCGCTGGAGGTCGTGCTGGTGGTGAAGGGCGTCGTTCTCGCCCGGTTCCGTGGGGCGGAGTCCCAGGGCACGAAGGTCCTGTTCGGGGTTGCCCTGTGGGTCGTGGCGGCCGGCTCCAAGATGGTGGTCCTGGGACTGGTCGACCGTGCGTTCGGTGGGGCGGTGAGCCTCGGCGGGTTCTGGTCCGTCACCGCGCTGGTCGTGGTCCTGCTGCTGTCACGCGCCAGCGTGCGGCGACTGCTGTACGGGGGTCCAGGGACCCCCGTATCTCAGCAGTAGACCTTCACCGTCGGCGGGTTGAGGATGACGTCGTCGTTGACCGTCGTGACACCCGCCGCCGTCTGGCGTCGCGGCAGGGTCAGCTTGTAGTTGATCGTCACCTGGCGCGGCTCGGTGGAGGCGCTGGTGAGGTACACCTGCTCGCTGGGGCCGTACGTGGCCACGTTGTCGTGCCCGGCGCCGGCCAGGTGGAGGGCGTACCCGACGCCCCGCAGGTCCGCGTCGCTGTTCAGCATGGCGGCGTACGTGGTGGCGTTGGCGCCGGTGGGGAAGTAGACGGCCGCGTCGGGGTTGGCGGCCGTGCCCCGGCGCTGGTGGCCGAGTCGGGCCAGCGGGTGCGTGCTGGGGCCATCGACCAGCTCGACGTCGATCAGCTGACGCTCGGTCCACTGCGGGGTGGTGACGGAGTTGCCGTAGCCGAACTTCAGGCTGCCGGCGACGTCCACCCAGCCGGAGCCGGTCATCGTGAAGTTGTAGGCCACCGTGATGACGGCGGGCGCGCTCGTGCTGGCGTTGTTCGCGAACGAGATGAACGAGCCGTCGGGCTCGTTGGTGCGACCCGGCCCCTGCGTCCCGGTGCCGTTGAACCACTGCGCCTGGTTGGCGGAGACGTACTTGCCGTCATAGGTGCCTCGTAGCAGCCAGCCGGTGTTACCGCCAGCACGGTCACGGCCGGCACGGCCCAGGCAGCCGTACGCAGCAGCGTCCGCCGCTCGACGCTCTTCTCCCCCGTCCGTTCGAGTGGTCAGGACTGCGGGCGGGGTGAACGACGTGCACGAGACTGCTCCTGCGTGTGGGGGATCTGGGCATGCGTCAGACACCTGCCCGAGAGGGCCTGGGAGGCCCGCGCGCCCGACTGGTGAAGACTACGTCAGCACGGGGTAAACCTCCTGATTAATAGGGTGACGTGCGCGCATGAGGGCTGAGGGGAAGGGTGGCGAAGCGTCGGACTCCCCTGGCGGACTCCAATCGTGTTGGCCCTCGCTCGCTGACCGACATGTACCGGCGCCCTCGATCGTCGCGCTCCTAGCAGATCAGCTTCTGGCATGACCGCCTTTTCACCGTGCGTTGCTCGCGAAAGCACCTCCCACGCTGCCAAGCGGGCTACTAACTTCGGCGCCCCGACGAACGATGGAGACGCCACGTGTTCAACCGCAGCCAGCCCACCACCCCAGCCGCGCCGCCAGCCCCTCCCGTGGCCCCCACCCCGGCGCCGCAATTCACGCCGGACCCCAAACCGGAGGCTGAAACGCTGCTGCGAGGCACCGAGGCGAAGACCGCGACGATCGCCACGCCTCAGCGCGACATTGTGATCACCACGAAGCGGGTGCTGCTGCTGGAAAACTCGGGAGGCTGGTGCGCCATCCCGCTGTCCTCGATCGGGGCCTTTGAAGTCAGCGAGGGCCCCGATGGGGGCGCGTTCGTCAAGATCTTCTTCGGCGGCGGACTGTCGCGCATGGTGGGGGTTCCGACTCCTGAGGACGCCGCCACCCTCGCAGCGTCGGTCTCCGTGTAGGTCGGAACCAGCTGCTCTCACCCGGGCGGCCGAACACCTGGGGCCAGTGCCATCCGGGAGCCCGCCTCCTCACCACACGCCAGCGGACGCGAAGCGGCGACTCCGCCACCCCGCCCACAGGGCGCGTAAAGGACGCGGAGTCCAAACGAGAACCGCCTCTGAACCGTGCTATCACGGGTCAGAGGCGGTTCTGTTGCGGTGGGCGATACTGCGTTCGAACCTGACAGACCGCAATCTCGTCCCTACGCTCAGATCGGCAAAAATGGGCCTCTGACCTGCACGTTTGCCGATTCACTCAGTGATCGCTGGTGATCACGAGAGCCCTCAGTTACGCTCCGATAGGACACGTATAGGACACGAAATCGGGTGAGCCCATGACGAGAGCACCTACGAAACGATCGTTCGGCCAGATCGTGAAGCTGCCCAGCGGACGCTACCGGGCGCGCTACACCGACCCCTTCGGTCGCGTGACCGAGGATGGTAAGCAGATCCGCCATCCCGCGCCGTACACGTTCCAGGCCAAGGTCGACGCAGAG
>NZ_JBJEHY010000044.1:0-16744 GCF_051876515.1 Nocardioides sp.
CTCGAACCCGATGCCCTCGCGGTCGAGCTGGCTCTTGAGCCGGTGGCAGTATCCGCACCACGGGGTGCTGTACATGGTGAAGGTCATGGTCTGACTGTCCTACCTCGCGTCTAGGGTTTCACCACACCCAACCACGACGTCCCAGGAGTTGTTCCGCACCGTGCCGACCCCCGCAGACCTGCTTGCCGGACTCGACGACGAGCAACGCCGCGTCGCCGAGGCACTGCGTGGACCGGTACGCGTCCTGGCCGGCGCCGGCACCGGCAAGACGCGCGCGATCACGCACCGCATCGCGCACGGCGTCGCGGCCGGTGTGTACGCCCCCACCGAGGTGCTGGCCGTCACCTTCACCACCCGTGCGGCCGGCGAGATGCGGCACCGATTGCGCGACCTGGGGGCCGGGGGAGTGCAGGCGCGCACCTTCCACTCCGCCGCCCTGCGTCAGCTGCGCTACTTCTGGCCCCGCGCGTACGGTCGCGAGCTGCCCGAGCTGATCGAGTCCAAGTTCTCCCTGCTCGCCCTGGCCGCCCGGCGCCAGCGGATCCAGGCCGACCAGGCACTGCTGCGTGATCTGGCCGGTGAGGTCGAGTGGGCCAAGGTCTCCAACGTCCAGCCTGCCGACTACCCGCGCGTGGCCGCGGCCCGCGACCGGTCGGTGGCCAGCCTCGCCCCCGAGGAGGTCGCGCGCGTCCTGGACGGCTACGAGGAGGTCAAGCGTCAGCAGGGGCGCATGGACATGGAGGACGTCCTCCTGTTCACCGCCGGCATGCTGGCCGACAACGAGGCCGTGGCCGCCCAGGTGCGCCGCCAGTACAAGTGGTTCGTCGTCGACGAGTTCCAGGACGTCTCGCCGCTGCAGTCCGCCCTGCTGGACCTGTGGCTCGGCGGGCGCGACGAGATCTGCGTGGTCGGCGACCCAGCCCAGACGATCTACTCCTTCGCAGGCGCCGACGCCACCTACCTGCGCCGCTTCACCGACAAGTTCCCCGGCGCCACCTCCGTCGAACTGGTGCGCAACTACCGCTGCACGCCGCAGGTCGTGCAGGTCGCCAACGACCTCCTCGCCGGCACCCCGAGCAAGGGCGTCGACCTCGTCGCCCAACGCCCCTCCGGGGAGCCGGTGCGGTGGAGCCGCGAGCACGACGAGGAGTCCGAGGCCGAGGACGTCGCCGAGCGGATCAAGCTGCTGCTCGCCGACGGCACCCCCGCCTCCCAGGTCGCGGTCCTGTTCCGCGTCAACGCCCAGTCGGAGCGCTTCGAGGAGGCCCTCTCCTCGCGCTCCATCCCGTACGTCGTCCGCGGCGCGGCCCGGTTCTTCGACCGCCCCGAGGTGCGCCAGGCCGTCACCCTGCTGCGCGGCAGCGCCCGCGTCGGCGTCACCGACGGCAGCCTCACCGAGCAGGTCGGCGCCGTCCTGGCCGGGATGGGCTGGACCGCCGAGATGCCCACCGCCCGGGGCGAGGTGCGCAACCGGTGGGAGTCGCTGCAGGCGCTGGTCGACCAGGCGGCCGAGTTCGCCGAGAACGGTGCCGGCGACCTGGTCTCCTTCGTCGCCGACCTGGAGCGGCGGGCCGCCGAGCAGCACGCGCCCGTCGCCGAGGGGGTCACCCTGGCCACCCTGCACGCGGCCAAGGGCCTGGAGTGGGACGCCGTCTTCCTGGCCGGCATGCACGACCAGATGATGCCGATCAGCCACGCCAAGGACGCCGCGGCGATCGAGGAGGAGCGCCGACTCCTCTACGTCGGCGTCACCCGCGCCCGGGACCGGTTGCACGTGTCGTGGGCCGCCTCGCGCTCCTCGGGCGGCTCGGGGCGTCGCCAGCCGTCGCGCTTCTTCGTACGTCAGGCCGAGCAGGCCGGGGCGTCCGCCCCGCGCACGTCGTCGCGCACCGAGCGGCGCAACCGCAAGGCCCTGCACTGCAAGGTCTGCGGCGGCTCGCTGAGCACCGCGGCCGAGAAGAAGACGGGCCGCTGCTCCTCCTGTCCCGCGGCGTACGACGAGACGGTCTTCGAGGCTCTCAAGACGTGGCGCCTGGAGCGTTCCCGCGAGGACAGCGTGCCCGCGTTCGTGGTGTTCACCGACGCCACCCTCGAGCTGATCGCCGAGGTTCTTCCGGGCGATCTCACCGCCCTGCGCAAGATCAGCGGCGTGGGCTCCTCCAAGCTGGAGAAGTACGGCCAGGACGTGCTCGATCTGGTCGCCGCCGAGAAAAGTTCAGAAACTACCCGTTAAATGGTTTGCGTCGCGTGCAGCACCCGGTTTAGCGTTCTGCGAGTACACGCCGCGCGCACACGACCGTTGGCACCGGTCCGCGCCTGATCCCATCTGAGGAGGTGGAACCCATGGAGAACTACACGATGAACCCGACGGCCATCACGCCGATCAGCGGCATCACCATGCCCGGTTCCGCCTGCGCCAATTTTGAGCGCGCCCAGGTGATCACCGGGGACCAGTGGGCCCTGACGGCAGCGGTGGCTGCCGGAGCAGCCCCGGTCGATGCCCACGCAGTCGTGCTCATCGACCGCGCCAAGCGCGCACCCGAGGGTGTACCCGACCTGAGACTCCTCGCGAGCTGACACAGCTCGCAGCAGCAGCCTCCAGGCCGCGGAACCCCTCACCGGGATCCGCGGCCTTTCTCATTGGCCGGTGTCCCACCCCATGTCTTCACGACAACCAGCACACCAGCGATCAGGTCAGTGAGAAGGAGGTGACACACATGACCATCAGCGTTCTCGACCGCGAGCGCGTGGTGGAGGGCCCCCGGCCCGGCGACATGCCGTACCTGGGGATGCTCCACGACGCCGCGAGCCAGGTGGACGAGGCGATGCTGCCGTGCCGGGCCAACAACCCGGAGCTGTGGTTCGCCGAGCTGCCGAACGACGTGGAGTTCGCCAAGACCCTGTGCCAGGCATGTCCGGTGCAGGAGATGTGCCTCGACGGCGCCAAGGCACGGCGTGAGCCGTGGGGCGTCTGGGGCGGCGAGCTCTTCCTCCAGGGCGTGGTGATCCCGCGCAAGCGGCCCAGAGGCCATCCCCGCAAGAGCGAGACGGCCGCCTGACCCGCCACCCCCTCCACCAGCAAGGACCACTGACATGAACTTCCACCAGAACGGACTCACCGACATGAATCTCATGCACGAAGAACTGGCGCGCGCACAAATGGCCGCGCGCCTGGGAGAGGCGCAGGAACTCCGGTTGGGCCAGCAGATGGCCGTCGCCCGCCGGATGAGCCGCAAGGCTGAGAAGGCCGCCAGGTCTGCTCGGCTGGCTCTGGCCCGTGCCCTCTGACCACGGACCTCACCCTGATCGCGGGTGATGTGCAAGGAAGCCGGTACGACCCACGGGGGTCGTACCGGCTTCCGGCGTTCCCGGGGCGTCCGTCCGGGCGTACTGTCGGAGCCATGCGGACGTGTGCGTTCTGTGGCCGGCAGGCCGAGGAGGCCGAGACCCTGACCTGGTCGCAGGCCACCGAGGGCCGTCGTACGGTCTGGCACTGCGACACCTGTGCGCGCGAGCACCTGCGTTCCATCGAGGCCAAGCTCGACAGCGAGTGGTGGTGACCCTCAGGTCAGGGTGCCGTCGAACCAGCCGCAGCCGCACCACGGGTGCCGTCGCCAGCGCCGCAGCACCGGCAGGCCCTCGGCGGTGACCTCCCACGTCGCCGACCACGTCGACGGCGACGCGCCCCGGTGCCAGGCGTGCAGGTCGCGAGCCGCCAGACCCATCCCCAGCGTCAGCAGCGCCCACGTCGTCGGCGGGACCGACGGACCGAGGCCGGCAGGCGGCGAGGAGAAGGCGTGCGCGAGCGCCGCCGAGGCGTCCTCGCTCTCCTCGGCGTACGACACCGCGACGCACCGGGCGCACGCCGTCACGCCGGGGCTCACGAACGGCCCCACCACGACGCGCTCAGGCAGGACACGCAGCACGAGGTGGGGCTCGGAGTCGACCATCAGCGCGTTGAGGCTGTCAGGCAGGTGGCGCCCCGCGACCGCCACCAGGGTGACGCCGGCGGCGGTGCTGTGCCGCAGCCCTGCAGCCTGGGTCAGCGCGCTGAGTCGCTCACGCACGCCCAGGGGCGCGTCGAGGCGTACGGCCTGGGAGACGGTGTCCACGGCGCCACTGTGGCACTCAGCCAGGGCCCCGGACCGGTTCTCCACAGGTCAGAAATGGCGACAGCGGCGTCATCACGAGGATGACGCCGCCGTCGATCACAGCCAGTGGGCGAGGTTCACGCCTTGCCGAGGATGCGGTTGAGGTTGGTGCCACACGTCGGGCAGACGGCCTTGGCCATCTTGGTGCCCTTGTCGTTCACCCGGATCTCACCGGTCGCCTCGCGCTTCTCCTTGCACTTGACGCAGTAGAACTCGCCGCTCCAGGTCTCCGCCATGACGGCCTCCTTGCCTTAGATTTTCTCGGTCGTCGCGACGGGGGATTCGAGGGGAAGCCCGTCGGGGAGCGGGCGTTGGGGCCCGGCTCCGTCAGCAACAGTACGACACCATCGCGCCACACTCACGCACCACACGCGTTGAGCGTGGCCTGAGCGTGAATCACGCTGGGCGCGAAGACGCCGCGGCGGGGCCCGTCGAGGCCCCTGGGACGCCCCTGCGGGGGCCGGCGAACCACCCCCGCGGACCGCCGTGGGTACCCTCCGGTGACATGGCTGAACTCACCCACCTGCGCCTCGACCGACCCGCGGACGGCGTCGCCCGCCTCACCCTGGACAACCCCGACCAGCGCAACGCGATGAGCCCCGAGATGACGGAGTCGTGGGTGCGTGCCGTGGAGTCGCTGGCCACCGACCGCAGCGTCCGGGTCGTGGTGGTCACCGGGGCCGGGACGGCGTTCACCTCCGGCGGCAACCTGTCGTGGCTGGCCAGCGAGCCCGACGCCAGCGTCGACCAGCTGCGCGACCGGATGCTGCCGTTCTACCGGGCGTGGCTGACCGTGCGGCGCCTCGAGGTGCCCACGATCGCGGCCATCAACGGCCCCGCCATCGGCGCGGGGCTGTGCCTCGCCCTCGCCTGCGACCTGCGGTTCTCCGCGCGCGGGGCCCGGATGGGGGTGCCGTTCACCTCGCTGGGTCTGCACCCCGGCATGGCCGGCACGTTCTCCCTGCCCGACGTGGTGGGCCCCGCGGCCGCCCGCGACCTGATGCTGACCGGGCGGCTCGTCGCGGACGAGGAGGCCGTGGGGCTCGGGCTCGTCTCCCGCGTCATCGAGCCCGAGGCCTTCGAGGCCGACGTGCTGCAGGCGGCGACGGCGATCGCGGCGAACGCCCCCGTGGCGACCCGCCTCACCACGCTCGCGCTCCGTGCGCCCGGCCACGCGGACGTCGAGAACGCGTTGCAGTGGGAGGCCCTGGCGCAGCCGGTGACGATGGCGACCGCCGACCTGCAGGAGGGCATCGCGGCAGCCACGGAGAAGCGTCGTCCCCGCTTCACCGGGGCGTGACGCGCTGAAGGGCCCCGCGACGGTCGGCGTCAGCCTTCCCCTTGCCGGCGCCGGGCCGCAGGGCCCTTCAGCGGGCCAAACCTAGGAGACAGGGCCCGAGCCGGTCAACGCGGGGTCAGTCCACGGCTGTGGACAAACCTGTGGACAACCTGTGTACGGAGCGGGGCTGGCGGTGGAGAACCGGCCAGAATCTCGGGATCAAGAGGTCCGTGGACGGACCGAAATGCGCGTTGACCAGCGGCGATGGACGCCGGTGCCTGTGGATGAACGCTGCCGCTCCCCGGCCCCGGTCGGTGCCGCTGCGCCGTACGGTGGGTCGATGCTCCTGCGCGCAGTGTTCGTGGCCCCGGTGGCTGTCCTCGCGCTGCTGCTCGCCGCCTGCACCGGCCAGGCCCCGGCCCCACGACCGGACACCACCGCGAGGTCCACGCCCTCCCCGCAGGGGTCGGGGACGAGCGAGCCTGACCCCGGGCCCGCGCCGCCCCGTACCGAGGTGCTGGTCCTCGGCGACGTGATGCTGGGGCGCCGCGTCCACGACGGCCAGCACCCCGTACGGCCGCTGCGTCACCTGGCGCCGTTGATCGGTGAGGCCGACCTGGCGGTGGCCAACCTCGAGTGCACGCTGTCGGACGCCGGGCCGCCGCAGCAGGGCGGCGACTCGTTCGTCTGCCCCGGCGGCACCCTGCGCGGGCTGGAGCGCCTCGGGTTCGACGCACTGTCGCTGGCCAACAACCACACCGGCGACTTCGGGACGCGCGCGCTGGTGGAGACGGTCCGCGCCTTCGACGGGTCGAGCATCCAGGCGTTCGGTGCGGGGGAGCACCGCAGGGAGGCCGGGCGGGCGTCGGTGCTCACCCACGAGGGCGTGCGCTTCGGGTTCCTCGCCTTCAACGCGATCGGGGAGACCCACGCCGCGACGCGCACCACCCCCGGCGCCCTCTCGGTCCGGATGCCACCGCGGACCGGACCGCTGGACCGCGACGACCTGCGCCACGTCACCGGCCTGGTGCGCGAGCTGGCCGAGCGCGTCGACGTGGTGGTCGTCCTGCCGCACTGGGGCACCCAGTACACGCACACCCCCGAACCGGTGCAGTCCGACGTCGCCCGCGCCCTGGCCCGCGCCGGGGCCGACCTGGTGGTGGGAGGTCACCCGCACTGGGTGCAGGGGTTCGAGCAGGTGGGTGACACGGTGGTGGTGCACTCGCTGGGCAACGCGGTCTTCGACATGGACTTCATGAGCCAGACGATGGAGGGCGTCGCCCTCACCGCGCTGTTCGACGGTGCCGAGCTGACGGGCCTGCGCGCGGTCCCGTACCGGATGGACGAGACCTTCGCCCCGGTCCCGCTCGAGGGCGCCGACGGACGCGACGTCCTGACCGACCTGTGCGCGAGCTCGATCCCGCCGCGCCGCGTCAGGAGCCGCCCAGCCACGCCAGGACCACTCGGCCCGTGCGGTGCAGTTGTGCGGGGTTGAGCACGGACGGCACGTCACCCGGCGAGTGGTACCCGGCGTACGGGGTCGAGCCGAGGCGTACGGCGGGCAACCCGGCGGTCGCGAACGACTCGTGGTCGCTGGCGGTGTCGACGCACTCCTCGACGGGCACCCGGGCACGTCCGGCCGCCGCGAGGAGCGCCGCCCGCAGCCGTACGTCCGACCCGGTGGCCGAGCAGACGGGGACCACCTCGCCCACCCCGACCCGGTCCAGCGACACCATCCCGCGCAGGGCGCTTCGGCCCGCCGGCCCCATCGAGGCCACGTGGTGGCGCGACCCGTAGTGGTGGTCGGCGTCGGTGCTGCCGCGCGGCTCCTCGGCCCCGAACGCGACCAGGACCACCGGCAGCCGGGCGCGCCGCCCCTGCAGCGCCTCGGCGACCGCGAGCAGCACCCCGACGCCCGAACCGTTGTCCTCGGCACCGGGCGCCTGCGGCACCGTGTCGAGGTGCGCGCCCACCAGCAGGTACGGCTCGGTCGGGTCGAACCCCGGCGGGGTCGCCACCACGTTCACGGCGCGCCCGGCGCGCACCGGGACGCCCCACGAGTTCCCGCCGGGCACACCGAACCGCTCCTCGGTGACCTCGAGCCCGTACGCCTCGAACCGGCCGCGCACCCAGCGGGCCGCACGCCGGAACGCCGGCGAGGTGGTGTGCCGCGGACCCATCGCGCCGGCCAGGTGGGTGGCCGCGGCCACGGCGGTGGCGCGTCGCAGGTCGGCGGGCGCGACGAGCGGCAGCGGTGTGGTCGGGGCGGGCGCCGTCGAGGGCGCCGTCGCGGCCGGGGGCACCTGGCCGGAGGGCCTCGCCGGGGGAGGGGTGGCCGGCGGTCCGCCGGAGCAGGCGGTCAGGGCGAGCAGCAGGGCGGCCGCGACGGCGGCTCGTACCCCTGGACGCCGGACTCCCATGACGAGAACCTACCCGCGCCCGTCGTCGCGCTCAGCCCTCCAGTCCGGTCACCCGCAGCGTGAGGTTGAGCCGTCCCCGGTCGAGCCCGCAGCCGTCGGGCGCCGTGCCCGGGTGGATCCGCGTGACCCCGTGGTACGCCAGCCGGGAGGCGCCGCCGAAGACGAAGAGGTCCCCCGAGGCCAGCCGCAGGTCCGTCCACGGGCGGTTGCGGTGCTCGGTGTTGCCGAACCGGAACGTGCACGCGTCGCCCACCGACAGCGACACCACCGGTGCCCGGGAGGACTCGTCGCGGTCCTGGTGCATCCCCATGCGTGCGGTGTCGTCGTAGAAGTTCGCCAGCGCCGTGTCCGGCGTGTAGTCCTGCGCCGCTCCCGCATCCCCGTACGCGGCCAGCAGGGCGCTGCGTCCCATCCGCACCATCCAGTCGGGCACGGCCAGCACACGCTCGCCGTTCACGTCCACCGCGTCGCGGCTGTACGCGTACGGACGCCAGTGCCAGCCCAGGCAGACGGTCCGCACGCTCATCGGGTGGCCGCGCACGACCGGCGAGTGCGGGGGCACCGGCCCGGCCGCCCAGCCGTGGAACGAGTCGACGAGCCAGCGTTGCTGCTCGTCGTCGAGCCAGCCCGGGACGTGGACCGCGCCGGGGGCGACCTCGTACGGCTCGCGCGGCAGGGCCTCCTCGCCGAACAGCGTCATGGCCCCACCCGGCCTCAGCCCGCGGACCGGGCCGCGGCGACGAAGGCGCGGACCAGGCCGTGGTCCTTCACACCGGGCGCGGACTCGACCCCGCTGGAGACGTCCACGCCCCACGGGCGGGCCTGCGCCACCGCGTCGGCCACGTTGTCGGGCGACAGGCCGCCCGCCAGCAGCCAGTGGCCCTCGGGCCGTCGCCCGGCGAGGGCGGAGAGGTCCCAGCGCTCCCCGGAGCCGGGGCGCGGGGCGTCGAGCAGGAGCGCCTCCTCGCCGTACGCGCCCACCGTCAGCGGGTCGCCGCTCGACAGGGCGGTGGCCCGCCAGAGCCGGCCGGCCAGCCTGCGCGCGGTGCCGTACTCCTCGGCGGAGTAGCTGCCGTGCAGCTGCACGACCTGCGCGCCGATGGCGGCCGCGGTGCGGGCGGCCTGCTCGGCTGGCATGTCCTTGACCACGAGCACCGTGTCGGCGGCGCGGCCGACGGTGGCGACGACGGCGCGGGCGGTCTCCTCGTCCACGTGGCGGGGGCTGCGCGGGTGCATCACCACCCCGATCGCGTCGGCTCCGGCCGCCAGGGCCACCTCGACCGTCGCGGCGTCCTGCACCCCGCACACCTTCACGTACACGGGCCCACGGTAGACGATCCGGCTGTGGCGCCACGGTGCGGCGCCCGTGCCGGGCGTCCGTCGTCCGGCACAATGCGGACGCCTCACCGCCCGGTCTATATCGTCTGCGTGGTTCTCGTCCTCGGCGGAACCACGGGTCGACCTGTCATCCAACCGTCCTCCTCAGGAGTCGTCGTGGGCAAACTCGCCACGTTCTCGCTGCACAACCGTGCGCTCATCGCCCTGATCACCGTCTTCGTCGCCGTCTTCGGGGCCATCTCCGCGGGCGCACTCAAGATGGAGCTGATCCCCAACCTGCAGATGCCCGTGGTCGGTGTCATCGCGCCGTACCCGGGCGCCTCGCCCGAAGCGGTGGAGCAGCAGGTCGTCAAACCGCTCGAGAGCGCCCTGGCCGGCGTCGACGGACTGGAGCAGATCACCTCGACCTCGGCGCCCTCCTCGGGCACCGTCATGGTGCAGGTCGAGTACGGCACCGACCTGGACCGCGCCAAGCTGCAGGTCGAGTCCGCGCTGTCCGACGTGCAGACGCTGCCCGACGACGTCGACCCGATCGTCTTCGCCGGCGACTTCGACCAGTTCCCGATCGTCCAGCTGGCGGTGACCTCCGACCAGGAGCCCGCCGAGCTGGCCTCCTCCTTGGAGCGCTTCGCCGTCCCCGAGTTCGAGGACATCGACGGCGTCCGCCAGGTCGCGATCTCCGGTGGCCCGGTGGACCGCGTCGAGGTGTCGATCAAGCCGAAGGCCGCGGCCAAGGGCGTCAACGCCGGCACGCTCACCACCGCCCTCGACGAGAACGGGCGCATGATGCCGATGGGCACCGTGGACTCGGGCGACAAGACCCTCTCGGTTCAGGTCGGCACCACGCCCACCAGCCTCGACGAGCTCAAGCAGGTCGCCGTACGCCTCCCTGACAGCTCCGTGACCACCCTGGGTGCGGTCGCCACCGTCGCCCTCGCCCCCGAGGAGGCGACCTCCTACTCGCGCACCGACGGCGAGGACAGCATCGCCCTGGCGATCACCAAGACGCCTGACGGCAACACCGTCGACATCTCCAACCAGGTCGGCGAGGTCATCGGTGAGCTCGAGGAGAAGCTCGGCGACGGCACCACCTTCACGGTGGTCTTCGACCAGGCGCCGTTCATCGAGAAGTCGATCGAGGACCTGCTCACCGAGGGTGGCCTGGGCCTGCTCTTCGCGGTCGGCGTGATCCTGGTCTTCCTGTTCTCGCTGCGCTCGACCCTGGTCACCGCGATCTCGATCCCGCTGTCGCTGCTGGTCACCCTGATCGGCCTGCGCGTGGGCGGCTACTCGCTCAACATCCTCACCCTGGGCGCGCTCACGGTGGCCATCGGCCGTGTCGTCGACGACTCGATCGTCGTCATCGAGAACATCAAGCGGCATCTGTCGTACGGCGAGGAGAAGCGCCCGGCGATCATCACCGCCGTCCGCGAGGTCGGTGGGGCGATCACGTCCTCGACGATCGCCACCGCGGCGGTCTTCGTGCCGATCGGTCTGGTCTCCGGCCAGGTCGGCGAGCTCTTCCGCCCGTTCGCGTTCACGGTGGCGCTGGCGCTGCTGGCCTCCCTGCTGGTGGCGCTCACCATCGTCCCGGTCCTGGCCTACTGGTTCATGCCCGAGACCCACGGTCCGGTCGACGTCGAGCAGGTCAAGGCGGAGGCGGAGGCGCACGAGGACAGGTCGTTCCTCCGTCGCCTGTACGACCCCGCGCTCACCTTCTCCATCCGGCGTCCGTGGACGACGGTCGCGGTCGCGATGGTGATCCTGCTCGGCACGGTGGCCCTCTACCCGCTGATCAAGACCAACTTCCTGGGCGACAGCGGCCAGAACACCGTGACCGTCAGCCAGGAGCTGGAGCCGGGCGCGAGTCTGGCCGCCCAGGACGAGGCGGCCCGCGAGGTCGAGGAGGTCCTGGTCGGGCTCGAGGGCGTCACCTCGGTGCAGACCACGGTCGGTTCCTCGGGCGTCGAGGCCCTGTTCACCGGCGGTGGCACCTCGTTCTCGCTGATGCTGGACGAGGACGTCGAGCCGGCCGACTTCGCCGACGACCTGACCCTCAAGCTGGCCGAGGCGCCCGGTGACGTCACGGTCTCGGCGACCGACTCCGGCTTCGGCTCCGCGCTGGCGGTGTCGGTGACCGGCACCGACAACGAGTCCATGGAGGCCGCCGCCGACCTGGTGCTGGAGGAGATGCAGCAGATCGACGGCATCGGCCAGGTCACCTCGGACGCCGCCGCCGCCCAGCCGATCATCTCGATCGGCACCCACGAGGGTGGTCGGACCTTCGGCTGGACCGACGCCCAGCTGGCGGGAGTGGTGGGCGCAGCCCTCAACGACGCGCCCCTGGGCGAGATCACGATCGACGGCAAGAGCGTCGACGTCGTCGCCGCCAACCCGAAGCCGGCCCGGACCCTGGAGGAGCTGGAGAAGGTCGACATCGGCTTCGGTGTCACCCTCCCGCAGGCCGCCACCGTCGAGGAGGAGCTCGTCGCGACCGGCATCAGTCGCATCGACGGGCAGCGGACCATCACCATCTCCGCCGAGCCCGCTGCGGAGGACCTGGGCAGCCTCACCGCCGAGGTCTCCACGATGCTCGACGGCCTCGACCTGCCCGAGGGCACCGAGGCCACCCTCGGCGGCGTCGCCGAGGACCAGGCCGAGGCGTTCGCCCAGCTGGGCCTGGCGCTGCTGGTCGCGGTCGCCATCGTGTACGTCGTCATGGTCGCCACGTTCCGCTCCCTGGTGCAGCCGCTGATCCTCATGGTCTCCGTGCCGTTCGCCGCGACGGGCGTGCTGGCGCTGCTGGCCGTCACCGGGATCCCGCTCGGGGTGCCGTCCCTGATCGGTGCGCTGATGCTGGTCGGCATCGTGGTCACCAACGCGATCGTCCTCATCGACCTGGTCAACCAGGCCCGCGAGCGCGGTGAGGGGATCGTGGAGGCGCTCGAGCACGGCGGGCACAAGCGTGTACGCCCGATCGTCATGACCGCGCTGGCCACGATCCTCGCCCTCACCCCGATGGGTCTGGGCCTCACCGGCGGCAGCGCGTTCATCTCGCAGCCGCTGGCGATCGTGGTCATCGGTGGCCTGGTCTCCTCGACCGCGCTGACGCTGCTCCTGGTCCCGGCGCTGTACCTGCTGGTGGAGCGTCGCAAGGAGAAGCGGGCCGCCAAGAAGCAGGCCAGGCGCCAGGCGCGCCGGGCCGCTTCCGCCGAGGGCGAGGCGCTCCCCGGACCGACGCTCTGAGCCTCCCGAGGGGCTGATCAACGAACGGGGCTCGCCGGGAACACCCGGTGAGCCCCGTTCGTTGTGTCCTGTACCCCTCTACGATGGGGGCAGTTGTCCAGTCGGCCTCCAAGGAGAGACCACACCCATGCAGAGCAACAACCCTGTCTTCAACCGCAACGAGTCGTTCCACCACGGCCACGGTCAGACGCAGTACACCGACCCGTCCGCGTGGGGGACCGGCGCGCCGGGCGACCCCGTCGCCGGTTACAACATGCCGTCGTACGAGCGCATGACCATCGACTCGGTCGTGCAGAAGACGGCCATGTCGATCGGCGTGGTCATCATCGCCGCGCTCGCGACGTGGTTCGTGGTCGGCGACATCGTCACCGCCGCCGACGCCGGCACGCTGTACGGCGCGCTCATCGTCGGCTCGGGTGGCGCCTTCATCCTCTCGCTGGTCAACTCCTTCAAGAAGGTCATCAGCCCGGCGCTGGTGCTGGCCTTCGCGGCGCTCGAGGGTGTGGCCCTCGGCGCGCTGAGCAAGGCGATCGACCTGCAGGTCTCGCAGTACGTCGGTGACAACAACGTCGTGATGCAGGCCGTGCTCGGCACCTTCGCCGCGTTCGCCGGCACCCTGGCCGCGTACAAGTTCCTCAACATCCAGGTCGGCAACAAGTTCCGCACCTTCGTGACCGCCGCGATGTTCGGCATGGTCGGTCTGGGTCTGCTCGAGATGGTGCTGAGCTTCTTCGGCAACGGCATGGGGCTGTTCGCCAACGGCGCCCTGGGCGTCGTCTTCGCCCTGGCCGGCCTGGTGCTCGGTGTGTTCATGCTGATCATGGACTTCGACTTCGTCGAGCAGGGCGTGGCCAACGGCCTCGAGGTCCGCGAGTCGTGGCGTGCGGCCTTCGCGATGACCGTCTCGCTGGTCTGGATCTACACCAACCTGCTGCGTCTCCTGGCGATCTTCCAGCAGGACTGACACCCGCTCCACGCACGAGGCGCCTCCCCGCTCGGGGAGGCGCCTCGTTGCACACAGTCTCAGTCGGCGGTCTCGGAGGCCTCGGGGGACTCCGAGTCGATCTCGGGCGTACGGTCGCGGTGCCGCAGCAGCGCCCAGCGGCCGCGCTCGCCCCGCTGCGAGCCGTCCACCTCGGTGCCGCCGACCTCGGTGCCACCGACCTCGGCAGCCTGGGCGGCGGCGTTGGCCACCGGCAGGACGCCCTCGCCGCGGTACGAGCGGGGTGAGGTCTCCGCGTCGACCCCGTTGACGGCGGCCAGCACGGACGGGGTCAGGATCTCGGCCAGGCGCCAGTAGCCCTCCGAGGAGGGGTGGAAGCGGTCGGGGCCGAACATCGTCGCCGGGGACGCCTCGAACTCGGGCCCGAGGATGTCGCTGATGGAGATGGTGCGTCCGCCCGCCTCGACGACGGCGATCGACTGCGCCGCGGCCAGGGAGCGCGACCACTTGCGGGCCATCTGGCGCAGCGGCGCGGGGATCGGCTCGATGGTGCCCAGGTCGGGGCAGGTGCCGACCAGCACCTCGATGCCCGCCTCGCGCAGGCGGCGGACGGCCTCGGCCAGCGCACGCACCGCGACCGCGGGGCGCTGGGTCTTGGTGACGTCGTTGGCGCCGATCAGGATCACCGCGACCTGCGGCGAGGTCGGGACCGCGCGGTCGATCTGCTCGTCGAGGTCGATCGAGCGGGCACCCACGACGCCGAACTGGGTGAGGTGGACGCGTCGCCGCGACCGCCGGGTCAGGCTGGTGGCGAGGTGGGCCCCGACGGTCTCCTCGATCGTCTCCACGCCGTACCCGGCCACGATGGAGTCGCCCAGCAGGGCGATCTCGATGGTCGGGCCGGGGTGCCGCAGGCCGTACCAGCCGCTGGCGTCGGGCGGGGTCCGGCGGTCGGTGGGGCCGACCGTACGCATCGCGATGCCCGCCTGGATCCGGAAGAGGCCGTACACGGCTCCTCCGAGCAGCGTGATGCCGCCACCGCCGTACG
Source organism: Nocardioides sp. (assembly GCF_051876515.1). Lineage (GTDB taxonomy): Bacteria > Actinomycetota > Actinomycetes > Propionibacteriales > Nocardioidaceae > Nocardioides. Next base: position 14,426 of record NZ_JBJEHY010000044.1, read on the forward strand.
CGGCGGCAGCTGCGATCCGGCGTGCTGCTCCTCCGATGCCCACGCACCCATGTTACGGAGCGGTAGGGCGGCGGGGGAGATGGGGACCGTGCAGCCGCCGACTCTGTGACCGACGCCGGTCGTGGCTAGATTGGCCACCATGCAGTACGCGAACTCGCTCCTCGACCTCGTCGGCAACACCCCGCTGGTCCGCCTGCAGCGGACCCTGGACCTCCCCGAGGCCCCCGAGGCGCCGCTGGTGCTGGCCAAGGTCGAGTACCTCAACCCGGGCGGTTCGGTGAAGGACCGCATCGCGACGCGGATGATCGAGGCCGCCGAGGCCTCCGGTGCGCTGCAGCCCGGCGGGACGATCGTGGAGCCCACCTCGGGCAACACCGGCGTCGGCCTGGCGATGGTGGCCCAGCAGAAGGGCTACACGTGCATCTTCGTGTGCCCCGACAAGGTCAGCGAGGACAAGCGCAACGTGCTCAAGGCGTACGGCGCCGAGGTCGTCGTGTGCCCCACGGCGGTCGCTCCCGAGCACCCGGACTCGTACTACAACGTCTCCGACCGCCTCGCCTCCCAGCCGGGGGCGTGGAAGCCGGACCAGTACTCCAACCCGCACAACCCGCGCAGCCACTACGAGACGACCGGGCCGGAGATCTGGGAGCAGACCGACGGCAGGATCACGCACTTCGTCGCAGGCGTGGGCACCGGCGGCACGATCAGCGGGATCGGCCGCTACCTCAAGGAGCGCGCCGCCGAGGCCGGCCGCGACGTCCAGATCGTCGGCGCCGACCCGGCCGGCTCGGTCTACTCCGGCGGCACCGGGCGCCCGTACCTCGTTGAGGGCGTGGGCGAGGACTTCTGGCCCGAGACGTACGACCGCGAGGTCGCCGACCGGATCATCGAGGTCTCCGACGCCGACTCGTTCGCCTTCACCCGTCGTCTGGCCCGCGAGGAGGCCATGCTCGTCGGTGGGTCGTCCGGCATGGCCGCGTACGCCGCCCGCCAGCTGGCCCGCGAGCTCGCCGAGGAGGGGCGGACCGACGCGGTGGTCGTGGTCCTGCTGCCCGACTCCGGTCGCGGCTACCTCACCAAGGTGTTCAACGACGAGTGGCTCGCCCGCTACGGGTTCGCCACCCCCGGTCAGGGCACCGACGAGACGGTGGGAGACGTGCTCCGCGGGAAGTCCGGCGAGCTGCCCGCCCTGGTCCACACGCACCCGACCGAGACGATCGCCGAGGCGGTCCAGATCCTGCAGGAGTACGGCGTCTCGCAGATGCCCGTCGTCCGCGCCGAGCCGCCGGTGGTGGCCGCCGAGGTCGCCGGATCGGTCGACGAGCGCAGCCTGCTGGAGGCGCTGTTCACCGGTGCCGCCTCGCTGACCGACCCGGTCGAGCAGCACATGTCGGCCTCGCTCCCCACGATCGGTTCCAACGAGCCGGCCAGTGCGGCCGTCGCGGCCCTCAAGGACGTCGACGCCCTGCTGGTGCACGAGGACGGCAAGCCGGTCGGCGTGGTGACGCGTCAGGACCTGCTGTCCCGGGCCGCCCGCCCCGAGGCCTGAGCCCCGCGTACGGCCGTGGGTGAGGTTCGACCGTGGACCTGACCCTGGAGACGTTCCTGCTGCTCGCGCTGGCGGCCCTGCTGGCGGGGTTCGTCGACGCCGTGGTCGGCGGCGGCGGGCTCGTCCAGCTGCCCGCCCTGCTGCTGGCGCTGCCGGGCGCCGCCCCCGTGCAGCTCCTGGCGACCAACAAGCTGTCGTCCTTCGCCGGCACCTCGGTGAGCGCGGTGACGTACTACCGGCGGATCCACCCAGAGCCGTCGACGTTCCTGCCGCTCATGGGGTTCGCCTTCGCCGGGTCGCTGGGCGGGGCCGGTGTCGCCACGCTGGTCCCGCGCTCGGCGTTCGACCCCGTGGTGCTGGTGGCGCTGGTCCTGGTGGGGGCGTACGTGTGGTTCCGGCCGTCGGTCGGCGAGGTGACGATGCTGCGCCACGGGGGCGGCAGGCACCGCGTCCTGGCGGCGGTGATCGGCCTCCTGGTCGGCTTCTACGACGGCGCGCTGGGGCCGGGCACCGGGTCCTTCTTCGTGATCGGCCTGGTGGGGCTGCTCGGGTACTCGTTCCTCGAGGCCTCCGCCCAGGCGCGGCTGGCCAACTGGGCCACCAACCTCGCCGCGCTGGTCGTCTTCGTGCCGATGGGCGCCGTGATGTGGGAGCTGGGCCTCATGATGGCTGTGTGCAACGTCGTCGGCGGATACCTGGGGGCGCGGGTCGCGGTGTCGCGGGGCGCCCGCTTCGTCCGTGTGTTCTTCCTGGTCGTCGTGTCGGCGTTC